>CANCUC010000067.1 GCA_947381255.1 Actinomycetota bacterium | reverse complement strand
GCCTCATCGAGTTCGGCTCTCCAAAAACACTCTGGATTCTCATTCGGTGGAGTTCCCATCATTCCGCTATCGCGGTACTTGCGTTCAGGCGCTCCGAGAAAGAGATGATCGCTCACGCCGAGTGCTTTCATCGCATCGGCTAACTCAATTTCACGATAAGGGCCGAGAGCATTTTCACGGGTCGCCGCTAGGTGTTCCAGCGCTGGGACTAAGACCTCTCCCTCTTCGCCGCGAGTACAGGTTACGAGGGTAACCCCGACTCCGGCAGCAGCATATGCAGCCATCGTTGCACCATTGTTGATAGTTTCATCATCCGGATGGGCATGGACTAAGAGAAGTCGCTTAGCGGGCTGCTGATTCATGCGCTCATTATGAATGATGGGATAGCATCGTGCTAATGAACGAGGAAAAAGTTCGCCTACCCCGCGATGAGAGACGTGCAACCCTCTTAACCGCGGCGCTCGAGGTGTTCACAGCCGCCGGCTATCACTCCGCCGCGATGGATGAAATCGCAGATCAAGCGAATGTAAGCAAGCCTGTGCTCTATCAACATTTTCCCTCAAAGTTAGATCTCTACCTTGCGGTGCTCGACATCCATTGCGAGTACCTCGTCACAGATATTCGTGCCGCAGTCGCGTCGACAACAGATAATGCCGGTCGAGTATTGGCCACGGTAAATGCCTACTTCGATTTTATTAATCGCGAGGGTGAAGCCTTTAGGTTGCTCTTTGAGAGCGATATGGCGGTCGAGCCTCAGGTTCGCGAGAGACTTAACAAGATGTCATATGACTGCGCCTTGGCATTTAGCGAGGCGATCACTACAGATACTGGAATTTCTCAAGAATCAGCGATGATGCTTGCAGTTGGACTTATCGGTACGGCTCAGACCACGGCCAGACATTGGCTGGCTCGTGACGGAAAGATAGATCGCGACCTCGCCGTGAAGCTGGTTGCAAGCTTGCAGTGGCGCGGAATTTCAGGTTTCCGTCGTATCAGCAAGCCACTAAACTCATAACATGGCAAAGAAAGAATCATCAGAAAAGACGACGGTCCGCGTTGGAATTAGCGAGACCTCGCAGGAACTCCACTTTGAAGTTGCTCTCGCATCCGAGAAGGTAATTGAGCTTGCTAAGGAAGCAATTTCAGGCAACAAGACTCTAGAACTTACCGATATTAAAGATCGAGTAATTCTGGTTCCTGCAAGCAAGATCTCTTACCTGGAAATCGGCGACACCACCGATCAAAAGGTTGGATTTACCTCTTTATAACCCGACGCGCATTAGCCCGCGCCTCAAGCTTTTCAAACTCAAGAAGATCAGTCTCGCATTCCGCTAACTGATTGAGTTTCCCATTGCCGTGATAATCACTCGAGCCAGTCTTCACTAACCCAAAATCATCAGCGATGCGAGAGAGCAATTCGCGGTTTGGCAGCGTGTGATCACGGTGAAAAACTTCGATCCCATCGAGACCAGCCTCTACATAGCTTGTAAAGCTATCTTCAGAGACCACTCGACCTCGAAGTGATGACATCGCATGCGCGATAACGGCAACCCCACCGGCTGCCTTGATGTGGGCTATGGCTACCTCAGGAGTTGGTGAGTAATGGGAGACGTAAAAGGGCGAATCATTATGGAGAATCTCCGCGAAGACCTGATCACGTGACTTCATGTAGCCCTTGGCAACTAAGGCATCTGCCAGGTGTGGTCTTCCAAGAGTCGCCCCCTCGCTCAACTGCGCCTCAACATCTTCCATGGTGATTTCGTAATCTGCCGCGTTGAGTCTGGCGATTATCTTCGCCATCCGACCAATTCTGTTATCCCGCGTTCTTGCCATCATCTCTGTTAGTTCTTGATTCTCGCGATCAAATAAGAGTCCAAGCATATGCACACTAATGCCATCTTCAGTTTGGCAAGATATTTCAGCACCAAGAATGAGTGATAAGCCTGGACGCAAGTGATCAACCGCCTCATCCCATCCCGCAACTGTGTCATGGTCAGTGAGAGCGATTCCTGTTAGTCCTGCCGCGTGCGCCTTATTGATCAGATGAGTGGGAGTATCAGTGCCATCACTGAAATTGGAATGCGTATGAAGATCAATCACTTTCCACCTTATTTCTCAAGACAAAGATGGCGCATCCAATCAACAATCCAATAATTCCAGGAATGGTTCCAGCTGATGGATGTTGATGTAGCCAAGCCCAGGCAATAATCGCCGAGACCGGAACCTCGAAAAATACGATGAGGGAGACGACTACGGGAGAGACTCTCTTTAAAGTCATGTTGAAAAGTGTGTGCCCTAAGAATTGCGCGCCGATGATCAGCCCAAGGAGATAGAGCCACTGCACACCAGGGAAATGCAGAAGTGCAGATCCGGTAAAGAAACTCACGATGAGAGTTGTGAGAGCGCAAGAAGCAAAGCAAACTGTCGTGTAAGTAGAAGTGGCCAGCGATTTTTGAACACCAGAGCCAATAATCATGTAAGCGGCGGCAAGTGCGCCGCAGAGGATTCCAAAGAGATCTCCGAGGAATGCCCTCGTGGAGACGGTGAAATCAACACCAGTGATGAGGAGCAATGAGGCGAAAGCTAGAACCATTCCCGCTAAAGATTGGGATGAGATCTTCGCCCCTTTAAATTTCATGTAGAGCGCAGCGAAGATCGGTTGCAGCGCGGCAAGAGCCGTTCCGGCGGCAACTGTCGTGAACCGCATTGAAGCGAAGAATGCCAAGAAGTGAGCGGCGAGAAAGACGCCCGCTAAAGCTGAAATAAGGAGCAATCTGCGATTCTTCTTCGCCGTCAGTTCACCGCTTTTAATTGCAAAGGGCGCCATGATGAGAGCTCCACCAAGGTTGCGCCAGAAGACCAGCGTGGAGATAGGCATGGAACTCTTTGCAATAAGCGGACCAGAAGAGCCGATTCCAAAAATCCCTGCAATGAGGAATGGAATATCGCGGCCCTGCGGAAGAGCGGTATGTTCGTGAACTTTTGAACTCATCGATTATCGCGTCACAGGTTGAAGATGAACCAGAATTGAGCAAGCACGCAAACTGCCACGACAGAGATGATCGCTCCATAGAGAGAGAGCGCTTTAGGTCCGGCCACGAATTCACCCATCAATTTCTTATCGCGGGCTATGCCGAACATATATGCCAAGAGTGGAAGTAGAAGGATCGCATTTAATATTTGGGAGGAGATCAGAATCCAAATAAGTGAAACGCCTGGAATCATTATCAATCCGCCGGCAACCACTGTGATTGCTGCAAAGGTGAGGTAGAAGAGAGGCGCTTCCTCAAATTTATCATCTAACGCTGCTGGTGAACCCGTGAGGTCACTTACCGAGTAGGCAGTTGAGAGCGGAAGAATGGATGCAGCTAATAGCGCAGCGCCGATAATTCCAATGGCAAAAATATCTTTAGCGAGAGTTCCAGCAAGTGGTTGCAGGGCTCGAGCAGCTTGAGAGGCGTCGGTTATGTTTGTAATGTGCTCGTGATTGAGTGTTGCAGCGCATGTAACGATAACGAAGAAACCGATAATTCCGGTGAGTGCCGAACCAACCCAGACATCGGCGCGTAATAGTTTGAGATCTGCTCGCGTAAGACGCTTATCGACTGCATACGATTGAATAAATGCTAAGCCCCAAGGCGCAAGTGTTGTTCCGAGTGTTGCGGTGGCAATGTTGATCGCATCTCGATTGAATGGCATCGATGGAACAACCATTCCATGCAAGGCACTCCCCCACTTAGGGTGGGACATAAATCCTGCAATGACATAGGAAATAAAGACGGCAGAGAGAATGAAGAAGACTCTCTCGGCTTTCTTAAAGGTGCCGCGGAGCACGAGCGCTGAAATCAAGATTCCGGTAATGGGTACGGTGATGTATCGAGAAATTCCAAAGAGTTGTCCTGCTGCAGCGACGCCGGCAAATTCAGCGGTCATAGTTCCAAGGTTTGCGAGGATGAGAGCAACTGCGCTAAAACTTCCTGCACGAGCTCCATATTTTTGACGAACCAATCCGATAAGACCTTGGCGAGTAACCACACCAATGCGAGCGCCGAGATCTTGAAAGACGACGAGTGCGAAGGTTGAGATAACAAGAACCCAGAGCATGCGGTAGCCAAATTGCGCTCCCAGTTGTGAGTAAGTAGTAATACCTGCTGGATCATCATCAGAGAGCCCAGCAATCACTCCCGGTCCCATCACGGCGAGGAATGCAGCTAAGCGCAGTTTGCGGCCGCTAGGGATATTTATTTGTGTCATGAACGATTTACTCCACCCTGCGAGAAGAGGCCTCTGCCTTGTGAGAGCGCATCGACCAAGTCATCGGCCAGAATTCGACCAATCGGCTTGTTCTTCTCATCGATAACGATGATGGAAGATCCACGGTTATTTGAAAACTCTTCAACTACTTCATCGATGGGAGTATCGATAGATACAGCGGTTGGGAATGGCTTTGCCATCAAATCAGAGACGAGACTGTCCGCAGGTGCAGCAATGAGCTCAACCGTTTGAATATGGTCGAGAAGCTTGCCCTTACCATCAACTACAACCACACCATCGGAGCTCTCACGCTCTCTATTTTCAACAAGAAGTTTCAGTGCATCGGCGACTGTCGAACTGCTCTTCACAATCAAAATGTGAGTGGTCATGATTCCGCCTGCCAACTCTTCATCAAATGAGACAAGTTGGCGAAGTTGCTTTGCTGTTCCGCTCTCCATTGCGCTCAAGATGCTCTCGCGGTGTTCATCATCCAAGTCACGCAAAACTTCTGCCGATTCATCAGGTTCCATACGTGCGAGCAACTCGGCTGAACGCTCTGCAGACAATCCACGGAGCAGACCTTCAAGCTCGTCATCTTCCATCTCTTCCAGAGCATCTGCAGCAAGATCTGGATCCAACATTTCGATCAAGGCACCTTGCTCGCGACCTGCAAGGTCTTCAATTAAATCTGCAAGGTCAGCAGGACGAAGTTGGCTGAGTGCTGAGCGAGTTCCAGATGTCCGAACTACGCCGGTTGAATCTGTAAGGGAGGCAACTGAAGCCCAATCGAGAACATGGTCAGGAGTTGGTCTACGTGAAAGGGATCCTGGAAAGAGGCGACGCAAGAAAGATACGAAAGAGATATCAACGCCAACAACTCGTACTTCCTTATTAAATGGTGCGAGATAGAGATCAGAGGTGCGAACTACTCGAAGTCCATCAACATCGACAATCTGGTGATCAAGCACATCTGCATCTAAGAGAGATTCTCCGGGGCGACGTGAATACTGTTCTAAATTGATCTTTGTCGATGAGAGAGTGATCGAACTTGGAGTCAGCTCTGAGATACGCGCACCGTTAATAAAAGATTTATGGTTAGCAACTTTTACAATCAAGCCTGAAACTGGTGGATAGGTCTCCTCGCCATGGCGAACAACCACATCTACTAAGCGACCAATTACTCGACCATCTGGAGCGAGAACCGGGCGACCAATTAAGCCAGCAAGAGAGACGAG
>CANCUC010000066.1 GCA_947381255.1 Actinomycetota bacterium | reverse complement strand
GATTTATGGTTAGCAACTTTTACAATCAAGCCTGAAACTGGTGGATAGGTCTCCTCGCCATGGCGAACAACCACATCTACTAAGCGACCAATTACTCGACCATCTGGAGCGAGAACCGGGCGACCAATTAAGCCAGCAAGAGAGACGAGAGAGTCCCGCACGCTCTTTCGAGAAATGAGCAGGTCAGAGCGTCCAACAAGCCGCTTTGCAACGGTGTTGATAGAGGTAACTGGAGGACGCTTCACTCGGCCAGTCTACGGGCTCAGCCCGCGAGGAAGGTCTCGAGAGGGTTAGGTATGGAGCGAGAGCGGTACGCCAACAAGGGAGTGAGGTCGCACGAGCAAGGAGTTGAGCAATTCATCAAATGAATTCTTGATGACGCCACCCTCAGCACTCAAGTAGGCCGGAGTTCCTTGATCGCCGCCATCGCGTAGGTGACTATCAAACGGAATCTTCGCCAGCAGGGGAACTTCATAATTTACGAGGGAGCTAAGTCGCTTCGACGTTTCAACTCCTCCACCACTTCCAAAGAGAGCGATTGGCTCCCCACAGTGAGGACATGGGCTTTCAGACATATTCTCAACCACACCGATAAGGCGCTGCTTCATCTGGAAGGCGATTCGTCCAGCACGCTCTGCAACTTCAGCTGCAGCGATTTGGGGAGTTGTAACCACCAGGATTTCAGAGCGTGGAATCAACTGGCCGAGTGAGATGGCGATGTCACCAGTGCCAGGTGGAAGATCGAGAAGAAGTAGGTCGAGTGCGCCCCAATAAGCATCGCTCATCAACTGTTCAAGAACTCGATGAAGAAGAGGCCCGCGGTAAGCAATGGGATCTTCTCGGTTTGGTTTAAACATCTCCATAGAAACAACTTTTACTCCATGGTTCTCCACCGGGATAAAAGTTTGATCAAGAGCCGTAGGTCTCTTATCGAGGATTCCCATCAAACGCGGAATTGAGTGTCCATAAACATCGGCATCCAATATTCCAACGTTCAACCCACGTGCCGCAGCAGCGACTGCAAGATTTGCGGTAACCGAAGATTTACCAACGCCACCTTTACCTGATGCAATTCCAATAACGCGAGTAAGTGAATCTTCTTGAGCAAATGGATTAAATTTTTCTCGGCCACCGCGCAACAATTTCTTAACTGCCTCTCGTTGCTCATCGCTCATTACGCCAAAATTGATCTGCACTGATTCGATGCCGGAGATAGTTGAGAGAGCCGCTGAAATATCTGAACCTAAGCGATCGCGCATCGGGCAGCCGCTAATCGTGAGCAGAATGCCAATAGTGGCAGTGCCATCTGCGAAGTTAACGGACTCCACCATTCCTAATTCAGGAAGCGGACGCCTTAACTCCGGATCATTAACTCCAGCAAGAGCTTCATGAATCTTTGCAATGAGTTCAGTGGTCATGAGAGGACTCTACGAGCGCTATTTTGAAGCGACAAGCGTGAGTTGGACCGACTTGGTCACACTTCCGCGCTGATACTTCAATGTGACGCTATCTCCGATGGAGTGAGCGCGAATGGCAACGATCAAATCATTGGCAGTCTCGATGTTCTGACCATCAATCGCAAGAATGATGTCTCCAGCTTTAAGTCCAGCCTTCTCAGCAGGTCCCCCAGCCAGAATTGCAGTAGAGATATTGGCAATTTTTGCGCCAGGACCTGCAAAGTTGGAATCGAGAGACATTCCCACGATTGGATAGTGAGAAGTACCGGTCTTAATGAGTTGATCGGCTTGCTTCTTCGCCTGGTTAATTGGAATTGCAAAACCTAATCCGATTGAACCTGGTTGACCTGAAATGCTATTTCCAAGAGATGCGATTGCCGAGTTAACGCCAATGACTGCTCCCGTGGCATCGACAAGTGGACCGCCAGAGTTTCCAGGGTTAATCGCGGCATCGGTTTGAAGCGCATCAATAAATGCACTCTCACCAGCGGTGTTATCTGAGCTGGTTGTTACGGGGCGATTTTTTGCGGAGATAATTCCGCTCGTAACAGTTCCCTGAAGTCCAAGAGGTGAACCGATTGCTATTACTGGATCTCCCACTTGAACATTGTCGCTATTTCCGAGTACTAGTGCAGGTGCGCCGGTGACATCAATTTTAAGGATTGCAAGATCGTAAGAGGTGTCGCGGCCGACGACGGTTGCGGTGTACTCCCTATTATTTGAGAGCTTTACAGTGATCTTCGACTTGTCCAAGACAGCCGCTTCAATGACGTGATTATTTGTCATGATGTAGCCATTTGATTCAATGAAGAAACCAGTTCCTGTATCGGTTCCCGTGCTGGTTGTTGAATCAATTTCAACAACAGATGGAGAAACCTTCGCAGCGATTCCCGAAATCGAATTTGGTGCACGATCGATGACTTTATTTGAAGTCACTAAATGCGGTGAGTTATCGAATGCGACCTTGCCAACAAGTGCTCCCACGAGTCCAGCAATTAAAGACATTGCAAGCGCCATGTACCAAGTAACTTGAGCAACTCGCTTGAGTGGTATTACTGGTGTCAAGGTTTTTGACGTTGTCTGCGAATCGGAGACCCACCACGGAGTCTGGACGGGTGGAGTCTGCATCGGTGGAGTTTGCACAGGTGGTTGTTCTGTAGGCGCGCTCTGCGCGTTTTCGCTTTGAGTTACTGGAGTTTCAACAGGTAGCTCTTCATCAGACATTTACTCATTATAAGTGAGTTAGAGCTTTGTTGCTAGAAGAACTCCGCTACCTAATGGCAAGACAGTTGAACTCCATCTTGAATCTTCTTTTACAGCCCTGATGCCATCGCGGCGAGAGATGCTTTCAAAATCCCGTTGCGTTGGGTCGGCAACCTTGCCGCCACTAAGCGCATGGTCTACAAAGAGAATTCCACCAGGACGCAGCAGGCGATGTGCCTCGTGAATCAGGTCCATAAGATCTGCGGCAGGACGAATAACCACAAGGTCATAGTTGCTATCTGCAAGTTTGCCGACAACTTCCATAATAATTCCTGTGATTAATCTAAAACGTTGAGTTGAAATTCCTGACTCTTCAAAGATCGCTCTCGCACTTGCGGCATGCTCTCGCTCAGTATCAATCGAAGTGAGAACCGCATCATTAGCTGCTCCAGCAAATAGCCAGAGGCCACTTACTCCCGATCCAGTTCCAATCTCCACAATTGAACGAGCCTTGAGAGATTCAACGACAAAGCGAAGTAAGCCACCTACTGCAGGACTTGGGTCCAAGGTGCCCAGCTCTTGAGCATTGTTGCGCGCTTGCTGCATAAAGATATCTTCGCGAACATAACTTTCAGAGAAGGCCGCCATATCTCCGCGGTTGCCGATCATGAGAGATTCGCCAACCATTCAATAAGCAGGCGGGTTCCAAATCCAGTTCCACCTTTAATTGATTCACCAGCATCCGCATCAGATCGTGCGGGACCCGCGATATCTAAGTGAACCCAGTTCTGCTCACCGACAAATTGTTCAAGGAAGAGAGCTGCGGTAACTGAACCGGCGCTAAAATTCTTAGCAGATGCATCATGATTGAAATCTGCGACATTACTTGCGAGAGCTGGCACATAGTCATCGATTAATGGCATCGGCCAAACGCGCTCACCAATACGATCTCCCGCGGCTTGCAAGCTAGCTGCTAGCGCAGGGTTACGGGTATACATCGCGCCATGTTGCTTACCCAAGCCAAGAGTTGCAGCGCCCGTAAGGGTTGCAATATCGAGCAGGTAATCCGGCTTTAATTCGAGGTCGGCATAAGCCAAACCATCTGCAAGGACTAGACGACCCTCTGCATCTGTATTGATGACCTCAACAGTTGTTCCACCATATTGCGTGATGACATCTGAAGGTCGTTGCGCAGTTCCTGAAACCATATTTTCAGCGCACATCATCAGAGCAGTAATACGAACTCGTGGTTGAATTTTTGCCATCGCAACTGTTGCAGAAAGAATTGCAGCAGCTCCAGCCATATCGCTCTTCATCGGAATCATTAAGTCATATGGACGCTTCAATGAAATTCCACCAGTGTCATATGTAATTCCTTTGCCGACCAGAACTACGTGTGGCCACTTGGAACTTCCTGCAGGGGCGTAACGAATCTCAACTAGATGTGGGAGTGAATGTGGAGAAGAATTTCCGACAGCTTTCAATCCACCGAAGTTCTCGAGTTCTCGACCCTTCTTGACCACAACTGATAAATCTGGGCTCTTACTCTTCTTCACCAAGTTCTTCGCTTGAACTGCTAACCAAGCTGGGTTTTTAATATTTGATGGGGTATGAATGAGATCGCGCGTGGTCCACACCGACTCTGACAATATCTCAGCGCGTGCAATGGCACCTTCCAAGGATGCATCCAATACCAACGAGGTTGAACCCTTTTCACGAGACTTATTCTCGCTCTTAACGTTCCATCCATATTGAGAGAGTGAGAAGGCAACGAGGTGAGAAACCGCTGCGTCGTATTCACCCTCATACCCATGAAGAATTAAGTAGCCAGTTGATTTAACTTTGCGACCAAGTGAGGCGCCAGCTTTGCGCGCATCATCAATGGAAGCCGAACCAATTCCAAGAATAAAGAGGCGGTGCAATGAACCCTTGTCGACCACCGGAATTTCTAAAATCTCACCAGACTTAGCTGAGTAATCAGGCCACTGCGAAAGAATTGTTTCAAAAGAAAGATTGAGTGTTGATAGAGTCGAATCAGCGAAACTCTTGGAAAGTAGCTCAACGGTTTCCTCGTTCTTAAACGCTACTAGAACAACCGCGTTAAATTTCCGAAGATCGGCATCTGCAATCAAGCCAGATTGACGAAAAGTAGGCGCAGGCAATTGCATAGCCCCGACCTTATTTCTTTACTAGTGCAACCGCTGCCTGAAGGGCGTTCCCCAAATTGGTAGCCTCTTCGACATTGAGCTCGACCACTAAGCGGCCACCGCCCTCGAGCGGAATACGCATCACCAGGCTACGAGCCTCCTTGGTGACCTCCATGGGACCATCGCCAGTACGTGGTTTCATGGCTGCCATGGTGAAACTCCCTTACTTCAAGAAAAGATAAGACCTAAAGAACCTAGGGAGAAGTATCTCGCATCAGGGGAAAGGTGGGAAATCCAGCGCTGCCAATAAGCGCTTCTTCCCCATATCGACTACTGCTAGAACCGATTTGTGCGGAACTCCGAGCTTCTCGGCTATCTCTTCCGCGGGAATCCCCTTGAGGTAATGCAGAGTAAGTATGAAGCGCTCCTCATCCGGCAGGGTCGCTAAGAGATTAGCGAGAGTCGGCACCGGCTTCATAGATGGGAGATTACTAGGCGGACCATCAAAGTAGTACGGAAAATCATGGCTGCAGAGCCTTTTGATAGCGTTCGCTCCATGAGTAGAGGCTACGGAAGTGGAATTGCAACTATCGCAGCAAATGGCGATGTACTTGATTGCTGGTTTCTCAAGGTAAGCCTTGACCCCATCACAACCCCCGCCGACAGGACGACTCTCCTTGGAGATGACCCGGTTCGTGGAGTGACCAAAGAGGCGATCGACATTGAAATCGAGCTCGACGC
>CANCUC010000065.1 GCA_947381255.1 Actinomycetota bacterium | reverse complement strand
TGGAGCAACGTTTAATCTGTTCATCTTTTCTTTGAACCGCGTTCTCGCCACCACCCTCCCCTGTTCTCCTTGATGGCATGAAATGAACCTGTTCGTTCATCTTAATTCATCTTTAGAGAGGCTTCGCATGAAACTAGGCGTACTCAAGTCAGCGGTAATTGTAGCTGGCGTATCAGTTGCGGGTATGTTGCTCGGTGCTTCAGTAATTGCACCATCAAACGCTGCAACATCCGGAACACCACTTATCATTTATGCAGCAGAAGGTTATGACCAAGTTGCTGCAGATGCATTCACAAAGGCAACAGGAATCAAGACAGTCGTTCACGATGACAGCACTGGCCCACTTCTCGCTAAAGTTTCTGCAGAGAAGAGCAATCCACAATTTGGAATTCTTTGGGTAGATGGAAACACTGCATTTGCGGCGCTCGATAAGCAAGGTCAGCTACTTCCTTACACACCAAAGGCAACCTTCACTGCAGCTGGCAAGTCAGTAGTTCCTGCAGATCATTCATATGTTCCAACTGGTCTAACCACGATGGCTGCCCTTATCTACAACTCAGCTAAGGTCACAACAGTTCCAAAGACATATAACGATCTTTTGAATCCAATGTACAAGGGTCAAATCGGCATGAACGATCCCAATCAGTCCGGTCCAACATTCCCATTTATCGCAGGACTGATGAATCAATTCGGTGGAAAGTCAGTAACAGCCGGTGAAACATTCTTGAGCAAGCTCAAGGCAAATGGCCTCGTCGTTAACAACACCAATGGCGATACATTGCACGCCCTTGAAACTGGCGTGATCAACATGGGCTTGATTCAATCCTCAGCAGCTCAAGGTGAAATCCTTAAGTTACAAGCCAAGCCTGTCGCTGGATTCACTCCAAAGGTTGTCTACCTTGCAAAATCAACACTTCTTCCAAGCGTTATCGGAATCGATAAGGGGGCATCTGCAGCTGTTCAAGCGGAGGCAAAGAAGTTCATTGATTATGTTCTCTCCCCTGCAGGTCAAGCAGTAATGCACACTGGTGATCCGCAAGGAGATTCTCTCTACTGGTCAATCATTCCAGGCGTATCAAACCTTGCTGGAGCTGGAAACCTTCCTGCTTCATACCAATCAATTGATCCATATTTCTGGGGTCCACTCGAAGGTCAAGTCAATGCTTGGTTTACCAAGAATATCCGCGGATAAGGCTTAATCCCCCTGCACAACAGATACCTCACTCGTACCTATTCAATGGTGCGAGTGAGGTATCTGCCTTTTCTGGCCCAGATCAATATTGCAATGTCGTATAACAACTTTACTGAGCCAGCGACGACCAGTGGCGCACCGAGTGCGATGTGTTGCAGACCTGCACTGATAGTCGGAGCGGCGGGGCGAACTGAGTAACGCGCAGCATTTGTAACTGCAGCAGCAGCCATTCGATCCTCTTCCGGTACCACCGCCATCGTTAGTGCCTGACGAGTAGGTATATCCATCTGTGAGAGCGAAGAGCGCAGCGCTAAGAAGAGAATTGCAACTTTAAGATTCCCGCTAAATGCCGCGATGATGAAGAAGCAGTTACTTGCAAAGTGGGTAGTCACCATTGTCATCACAAGCCCGATTCGCCGCGACAAAATTGGCGCAATAAACATGCTCATCGCATTTAAAATCGCAAAGATGAAGAAGATGTAACCGAGTAGCGATGCAGAGGCGTGGTACCTGGTTGTGAGGTAGTACGAGAGCCAGGCGGAACTAGTTAATCCTCCAGCGGCAGAATCCAGGGCAAAGAGTGATGAGAGTTGCAGGACCTGACGTCGGACCGGGGAGTTCTTTAGCGTGCGAGGAGCTTCGTTTTTCTCATTCTCATCTTTGATATCAATCCCACGTGCTATCCACCAGCCCAAGGCTCCAAGTGGGATCAAGATGTAGAAACCAACAAATGAAGTACTAAATGCATGAAGGTGGCTGAGCCATCCTTGCGAGAGCGCACCAAGTGAGCCGAAGGATGCGGCTACACCGTTATATCGACCAAAGATTGCCGCAAACTTGCTGCTGTGATGCTCCCCCGCAAGCATCGTCTGCTCCAGAGTAGTTGCAGGTCCATTGTCGTTAGCATCCGTAGAAAGCACTCCCGTAAGTCCTATCAAGGCAATCGTCCAAGGCGCTGGATGTAGAGCAATCACCAATCCGGCTAGGGCAAGGAGTGCGTAGATCCACTTATAGGCACGCACTCTGCCAATATCTCTTCCGTAACGCATCAGAAATAGCGAGGCGAGTGCGGCTCCTAAAACGATGGAGCTGAGGACTAACCCAACTTCAAGCGTCGACGAATGGCGCTTAGCAAGTAAGTGGCCAAGCAGAATTGCGGTAAAGCCATAGGCGTATGCCCGTACCCCTTGCGCAGCGATAATGCGCCCAGTGTTGGTTTTTACTCTGCGCTCCGTACGACTCTAGAGAGACTGTAGGCCAAGAAGATAGCAACAAAGACCGGGACGGTGCTCCACGTAAGGAATGAAACCTTGATGAAGGATGTGAGGATGAATGAGACCACTATTCCTGCCGCGATTCTCCAGTCATCTCCCACGATGAAATCAACCCAGAACTCACCGAAGGCGATGATTCCTTTAACAGTTTTGCTCCGCTCTGGTTTTGATACTGAAGCTGCTTCGCTCTTAACGCTCGCTCCAACTGCAACGCGCGGCTTGGCGTGCATTACTTTGAGAACTTCAACCAAAATGAATGAGAAGATCGCTACACCTGCTACTAGACCAAGCACTGCCCAGTTATCTCCGGGCCACTTTGCATCTTTTCCTGCCGAGCCCTCAGCACCCCAGAAAATTCCAAATGCAGTCAAAAGGATTCCCACGCCAAACTTCATGGTGTTCTCTGGAACCTTGGCGAGCGGTGCGCGAAGCGCAAAACCTGCAGCAGTAACAATTGCCACGGCGGCCAAGGCCGCGATCGATGCAAGCCCTACGCGATGTTGAATTGTTCCAAAAGTGAGAACGATAAAGGCAACTTCAAGTCCTTCCAGTAGAACGCCTTTGTAAGAGAGGGTGAAGGCATACCAATCTGCGACGCCGTGACGCGTCTCCTTCGCAGCAATGCGAGCTGCAGCAATCTCCTCTTGGAAGATCTTCTCTTCATCATGCAGAGCCTTATATCCACTAGATCGAAGAATCGCTTTACGTAACCAGGTGAGGCCGAATACCAAGAGCAGTCCGCCGACCACAATTCGCAAGAATGAGATTGGTAGATGTGAGATTGCAGGGCCAAATGCAGCGATGATTAGTGCGAGCGTAAATAAACCTGCGATAACTCCACGCCAAGCAGATTTCCAATCGCGTGCAGTACCTGCAGCAAGTACAACGGTTACTGCTTCAACAGCTTCAACCGCGCAGGCGAAGAAGACTGAGATAAAGAGGGCTACGGATGTACCTTGCATTCTGATGGGCTCCTAGGAATCGATTACTTGGAATGTGTTAATTCGGGAATGCTCGCACTTTCTGAAACTTTCTTCTCACTGGGAAAAGCTAGGCAGTTGTGCGGGTCAATATAGATATCTACTTTAGAACCTCGCGGCGTTGATTCATGAGCGAAAACGCTGGAAATAACACCGAATTCACATTCAACGACATGTTCATAACCGCGACCGCGATAAGCCACATCTAAAACGATCGCAGGCAAGGTATTGGAATGGTGGTGGCTAAGACTTGTGGCGCTTGGACGGATCAAGACTTCCACGCTCTCGCCCGTCTTTAACTTGGTTGGTGTGCGGCACTCAAGGCGTTGATTTCCTAATTGGACAATTACCTCATGGCGCTTTGATTCAATGACTGTGCCCAAGAAGCTTCCTGAGATTCCAGTAAAGGCAGCAACGAAGCGATTAGCAGGTTGACGATAGATCTCTTCAGGCGCCGCAATTTGTTGTAGCTCTCCCGCGCGCAAGACACCGATCTGATCAGCTAAAGCAAAGGCCTCGGATTGATCGTGGGTGATGTAACAGGCGGTTGCGCCGATCTCACGAGTGAGGGTGGCAATCTCAACACGTAGCCTCTCGCGCAAATCTGCATCAAGATTAGAGAGCGGCTCATCAAAGAGTAAGAGTGAAGGACGTCCAACGATGGCACGGGCCAGTGCTACTCGCTGCTGCTCTCCCCCTGAAAGTTGAAACGGGTAGTTTGGACCCTTAGCCGACAGACCTACCCGCTCCAACGCTTCGTTGATGCGGCGCTTGGCTTCAACCGAATCAAGATTGCGGCGCTTAAGTGCATATTCAACATTTTCGAATGCGGTCATATGAGGCCAGAGCGCGTAATCCTGAAAGACCATTGCAAGGTCACGCTTCTCAGGGGCCATATGAAAACCATTATCTGCAACGACCCGATCACCAAAGGTGATGAGACCTGAATCAAGGCGTTCGATACCGGCGATGGAGCGGATCAAGGTGGATTTACCTGAACCAGAGGGCCCAAGTAGCACGGTGAAGGTCCCTGGCTCGATAGTGAGGTCGAAGTTATTGAGCGCCTTGAGCGTTCCGTAACTCTTGCTCGCCCCCTTAATTTCGACGCGGTAGGCGTTATCGCTCTTCTTCTGCTTCATCGTAGATTTCCCAATCTCTTCCATCCGGGTGGGGCAAAGCGGTTAAATAAGAAGAAGGCGATTGCAACTACGACAAGTGCCCAAAGAATAGAGAGCACCTCGATAGCAGTACCTCCGCCGTAGTCAAAGCCTGCAAGCGAGAGTTCAATGCCTACCGCAACTGGAGGACTTCCAGGTGGGTAGAGAAGTTCAGAGACCGGAAGTTCCAGCAGGGTGCCTGAGAAAGTTAAGAGCCAGGCGATGAGCAGTGGTCTGGCAATAAGTGGCATCGTGACATCGATCCAAGCTTTAGCCGCGCCACTTCCATGTACGCGAGCAGCATCCATCATGGACTCTTGAATCTGTCCCATATTGCCCACGAGTGAACGCGATGTGGATGGAAGAGCATTAGCCGTGTAGGCCAGCGCCAACAAGAAGGATGTTCCGTAGATATGCAAACCGATGTCATTTATAAATTTGAGGTTATAGGTGAAGATGTAACCAATTGCGAAAACAATTCCAGGGAGTGCTACTGCTGCAAGTAAGAAGAAGTCAACGAATCGCTTAGAACGAGTATTGCGAGCAGAGGTCAGCACCTTGGAGGCGATGGCAGCCAAGCCGACAGCTAGGCTTGCCGTAATGAGAGACATCTCAGTGGAGTAGATAAGCGGATTGCGAAGGAACCTAGAGTGGAAAACTCTGGAGTAGTTGCTGAAGTTGATCGTGTAATGGCTCAGCAAACTGCCGAGTCCCTGAAGCATGGATGCAGAAATCGCACCAAAAACTGGAATACCGAGGGTGATCAGAAGCAGTACAACGATGTATGTACTCGTTGAAATTTTTCCGAAGAGTGAAAGTTTGGTCTGTGTTGCAGGACGAGTTCTGCCGCTCAACGTTCTGAAACTGCGACCACGAAGCGCGCGATTTTGAGCCAAGATAGCCAGGATAACCAACGCCAGAAGAGTCAGACTCGTAGCAGCCGATACCGGAAAGTTAACTGGAATCGAGTTGATTCCTTGATACAGCTGATAGGTCGCGACGCTGAAATGACCAACACTCGAAAGGGTATTTGCGACACCGAAATCTGAAATTGC
>CANCUC010000064.1 GCA_947381255.1 Actinomycetota bacterium | reverse complement strand
GATCGAATTGTGGTTCGCATTACGGCTAAACCTGGTGAAACTTTTATTGATCGCATGATTGCCCTCGTAGAGGGTGCATCACGCCAGAAGACACCAAATGAGATTGCGCTCAACATCCTGCTCGCAAGTTTGACCATCATCTTCATGTTGGCCGTAGTTACCTTGCAACCCTTGGCTATTTTTAGCCATGCACAGCAAACCATTGTTGTGCTCGTTTCACTCCTCGTCTGCCTCATCCCCACCACTATCGGCGCTCTTCTTTCTGCAATTGGCATCGCGGGTATGGATCGCTTGGTTCAACGCAACATCCTGGCTATGTCAGGCCGCGCCGTTGAAGCAGCTGGAGATGTGAATACCCTGCTGCTAGATAAGACCGGAACTATCACCTTTGGAAATCGCCAAGCTGTGGAATTTGTTCCGCTCAGTGGAGTTAACATCACTGAGCTTGTTCATAGCGCATATCTCTCTAGCAGTTCTGATGAAACCCCCGAGGGTAAATCCATCATCACTCTCTCCCAGGCAAATGGTCATGCCTCTACGGATTGGGCGAATGAACTTGAGGGTGCGACCTTCGTGCCATTCACCGCAGAGACTCGGATGAGCGGAGCTGATATCACCGCTCCAGATGGATCTATCTCCGAATATCGCAAAGGCGCCGGCTCCTCGGTCTTGGCTTGGGTTGGAGAGAATTCAAGTGCTGGAGCTGAACTTCAAGAGAAAGTCGATGCCATCGCAAAGACCGGTGGCACTCCCCTAGTGGTTGCCTACTCCGTAAAAGGAAGTAAGAAAGTCCTTGGCGTGATTCACCTGAAGGATGTGGTGAAGCCAGGTATGAAGGAGCGCTTCGAAGAACTTCGCAAGATGGGCATTCGCACTGTCATGATTACTGGTGACAATAAGTTAACTGCAGAGGCTATCGCCCGCGAAGCAGGGGTCGATGATTTCTTGGCCGAAGCAAAACCACAGGACAAAATGGATCTCATCAAGGCCGAACAAGAAGGTGGCCGGTTGGTTGCCATGTGTGGTGATGGAACAAATGATGCGCCAGCACTTGCCCAGGCTGATGTGGGAGTTGCCATGAACTCTGGAACATCTGCCGCTAAAGAGGCGGGAAATATGGTCGATCTGGATTCTGACCCAACCAAGTTGATTGAGATTGTCGCAATCGGCAAACAGTTATTGATCACCAGGGGTGCGCTCACGACATTCTCTATCGCCAACGACATCGCCAAATACTTTGCGATCTTGCCCGCCATGTTTGCTGTGCAATTTCCTGGGTTAAGCCGTCTCAACATCATGCATCTGCATAGTCCACACTCCGCAATCCTGTCAGCCGTAATTTTCAATGCGCTGATCATCATCGCCTTGGTGCCTCTCGCCCTCAAAGGAGTGAAATACCGTCCGGCCAGCGCAGGTTCACTTTTGACGCGCAATATCTTGATCTACGGAGTTGGTGGACTCATCTCCCCATTTATCGGTATCAAACTAATTGACTTACTCGTTCAACTCATTCCAAGATTGGGATAATCATGAACTCTTTAAAACAAATTGGAATCTCAATCCGATTTCTACTTGTGATCACAGTGATACTCGGAATCGGTTACCCGCTCGTCTCCTTTGGAGTTGGTCAGCTTTACGCAAAGAATCAGATCCATGGCTCGCTAGTAACAACAGGCGGCGAAGTAGTCGGTTCCACACTAATTGGCCAGAACTTCGCCGGAGCGCAGTGGTTCCATTCCCGTCCTAGCAACGCGGGCAGCGCTGGATATGACCCACTTTCTTCTGCTGCAACAAATGCGGGCCCCAACGATCCAAAGCTGACAGCAACTATTACCTCTAGAAAAGCAGCCATCGCCAAGGAAGAAGGTGTTGCACTCTCTCAAGTTCCAGCAGATGCAATCACTTCCAGTGGCTCTGGGTTAGATCCTGATATCTCCGTTGCATACGCAGAGCTTCAGGCCAAGCGAGTGGCTACTGCAAACAACCTCTCACTCGATCACGTGATGGCGAAAATCAAGGCAGTTACACATCACCGCCTCTTGGGATTCCTGGGCGAGGAGACCGTGAACGTGCTTAAACTCAATCTTTCGCTGAAGGGCTAACCTTTAGGTATGGCTTCGCGTGGCAATCTCCGCGTCTATCTAGGCATGGCTCCTGGCGTCGGTAAAACCTTTGCCATGCTGGATGAAGGTAAGCGCCGTAGGGATCGTGGCGCTGATGTGGTCGTTGGCGTTGTCGAAACACACGGTCGAGTGCACACCCAAGAGAAATTAGCTGGACTCACCATCTTGCCGCGCAGGGAGTTGGCTTACGCCGGTCGCACTTTCACCGAGATGGACGTTAATGCCATTTTGGAACGCCATCCCCAGATTGTTCTGGTTGACGAGCTCGCCCACACAAACATCATGGGATCAAAAAATGAGAAGCGTTGGCAGGATGTTGAGGAGATACTTGCTGCTGGAATTGATGTGATCTCGACTGTAAATATTCAACATTTGGAATCTATTCACGATGTCGTCGAAAAGATCACAGGCATCTCTCAAGCCGAAACAATTCCAGATCTCTTCTTGCGCCAGGCAGATCAAGTGGAAATCGTCGACATCACCCCAGAGGCGTTACATCGCCGGATGATTCACGGAAATATTTATCAAGCCGACAAGATAGATGCGGCACTTAACAATTACTTCAGAATCGGAAATCTCTCCGCTCTTCGGGAATTGGCACTCCTTTGGGTCGCAGACAAAGTGGAAGAGGGATTGCAGAAGTACCGAAAAGATGAAGGAATCTCCGATATTTGGGAATCTCAGGAAAAAATTGTCATCGCTGTTAACGACTCCCCTGAAGCTGAAACGATCATCAAGCGCGCCGCCAGAATTGTTGCGCGCTCTCCCGGAGCCAAACTCTATGCCGTGCACATTTTGCGCAATGACGGGATTGCGATCAGCAGTGTCTCAGTCCTCTCCAGAATTGAGCGACTAGTGGTTTCTCTCGGTGGAACATTCCACGAGATCTCTTCTGAAGATATTGCGCAGAGCATCTTAGATTTCGCGCGCAGCGTAAACGCCACTCAGGTGGTTCTTGGGGTGACAAGTAAGGGTCGTTGGAGCCGCCTGCTCCAGGGTGAATCAATTGCCTCCAAGGTCACCAGACTCTCTGAAGAGATCGATGTACACCTCGTGACTCACGAACGGGTGAAGGGAACGAAGTTCACCTGGAAGTTGGAGCGATCACTCCTTGGCCGCCAACGCTTGCTTCAAGCCTTCGCAGCCACACTGCTATTGCTTCCGCTCACCACCTGGTTACTTACCTTGACCAGAAGTACTCTCAATCCATTTAGCGACGGTCTCATATTCTTGCTTGTTAACTCCCTCATCAGCCTCATTGGAGGGTTCATCCCTGCCACCACTGCAACTATATTTTCCGTCGCGCTCCTCAATTTCTATTTTATTCCACCTATTCATACCTTCACCATTGCAGAGCACAACAACCTCATTGCGCTTCTCATCTTTCTCTTCGTCGCCTTCCTCATCGCCTCACTTGTTGAGCGCTCTAGCCGCCGAGAACGTGAAGCGCTGCGCGCGAGCAAAGAATCATCGTTGCTTTCAATGCTGGCCAACCAAATTATCCGCGGTGAGTCTGGAATGGCAGGTCTTCTTGATCAGACCAGCAAAGCCCTCGGTTTTACCTCACTCCGCTTGGAATATGAATCAAATACAGGAAAGCGTCCTGCAATCGGCGACACGGGGGTTTCGCAAGATCCGCTCACAACTACATTCACTTGGCGGATTAATGAGACCTTGAAGATGGTGGGATCAGGTCGGATGCTCGATGCGAGTGATTCGAGAATCCTTGAAGCCCTCGCGTCTCAACTAGATTTGATTTGGTCTAGTGAAATATTGGCTGCAAAGGCTGAGGCAGCAACTGAAATCTCCGAAGCCGATCGGATGCGCACCGCCCTGCTCAACGCAGTGAGCCATGACCTACGCGGACCATTGGCCTCCGCATTAGCATCAGTTGCGAGCCTGCGTAATGATCAGGTGCAATGGTCAGATGAAGCAAGGCGCGAACTGCTTGAAACAGCCTCTTCATCGCTTGAAAGACTTAAGTCACTAATTGAAAATCTCTTGGATATGAGTCGCCTGCAAGCAGGCTCCCTCGCTGTCCATCTCCAGGATGTTTCGATCTATGACGTTCTTCCAACCGCGCTAAAGTCCATTGCGATGCAACCGGATGCGATCTCGTTGATCGAAGGTCCAGATGTATCAGATGTTCGTACCGATCCAGGCTTATTGGAAAGAGTTATAGCCAACTTGATCGACAATGCACTCTCACACGGCAAGTCGGAGAAAACTCCCCAAATCGGAATTTCTGAGCATGATGAGGTGGTTCAAGTTCGGATAATCGACTACGGCAAGGGAATCCATCCCGAGATGATCTCCGCCGCATTCGCTCCATTTAAACGCATGGGTGATGTCGATAACGATCGTGGAGTCGGACTTGGCCTGGCGCTCTGCCATGGTCTTTCCCAAGCAATGGGAGCAACTTTGCGACTTGAAGAGACACCGGGTGGTGGCCTTACCGCGATCATTGATGTTCCAACTGCCTCTTCAGGTAAGAATTCTCCCCATGTATAAAGTCTTGGTGATTGACGATGAACCACAGATCATCAGAGCACTTGCCGTAAATATGAAAGCTCGGGGTTACGAGATGATCGCCGCTCCAAATGCAGCGATAGGTAGTGCCATGGCGATTGATAAACATCCCGATGTGGTCATTGTGGATTTGGGACTCCCGGATCGAGATGGGCTAACCATCATCCAGAACATTCGCACGTGGAGCAACGTTCCCATCTTGGTTCTCTCCGGAAGAACTGATTCAAAGTTCAAGATCTCTGCGCTAGAAAACGGCGCGGATGACTACATCACCAAACCATTCGACGTTGAAGAGCTCTTCGCTCGAATCAAAGCGGTCTCCAGGCGACGTGAGGAGAAGCTCGAGCTGAGAAGCATCACCATGGGCGACCTCGAGGTTGATTTTGCGCGACACTCGATCACACGAGCATCGGGTAACGAAACGCCCCCACATCTGACTGCAACTGAATGGAAGGTTCTCGAAGTTCTCGCTCTCAATCGCGGTTCGCTAGTTACCAAGCGGAAGATTTTGGATGCGGGTTGGGGCACAAATTACGCCGAAGAGAATGGCTCTCTGCGTCTCTTCATCTCACAACTTCGCCAAAAACTAGAACCTAATCCCAAGAGCCCCATTTACATCACCACTGAACTCGGGATGGGTTATAGATTTTCAGAGATTTAATGGATTACTCACTGAGTGGTGGAAAATCCGAAAGGCCCGCCGCGACAACGACGAGCCCCATTCGGTCTAACACTTACGCCTAGTAAGTAGGTGGATCGGGGTTTGCGCCCCGGTTCACTTGTAAAAAAGTACCACAAAAAAGAACCCCGGCCGCTAGACCGAGGTTCTTTTATTTACTGATTACTGCGTGACGGATTTATTCCGACGGATCATGAACATCCAGATGTGTTGCCGCAACCTTCGCAGACGAAGCATGAACCAGCCATACGCATCTTGGTTCCGCAAGTCATGCAGAGTGGTGCATCCGATGATTGACCGCTCATCTTTTCGAAGAGCTCCATCGATGAACCGACTCCAGCCAAACCGTTATCAATTGGCTTTGCTTCAATCTTTACCTCTGCTACCGCTGGCTTAC
>CANCUC010000063.1 GCA_947381255.1 Actinomycetota bacterium | reverse complement strand
AGAATCCCAGACTTCGCAAAGTTGGCTGAAGCGATGGGTTGCGTTGGACTTCGTTGCGAGAGCAAGGAAGATGTGGATCGCGTTATTAATGAGGCGATGGCAATTAATGATCGACCTGTAGTTGTTGATTTCAGCGTTCATCGCGATGCGATGGTCTGGCCAATGGTTGCAGCCGGAACATCAAATGATGACATCGTCGTTGCGAAATCAATGGCTCCTATCTGGGATTCACAGGAGTTATAAATGAGCACACATACACTTTCAGTTCTCGTTGAGAATAGCCCAGGAGTCCTGGCAAGAATCGCATCTCTCTTCTCGCGACGTGGTTACAACATTGATTCGCTGGCAGTCGGTCCAACCGAAGATCCAAATGTTTCTCGGATGACCATTGTCGTCAATGTTGAAGGCCATGCGCTTTCACAAGTTATTCAGCAGACCGACAAGCTCATCAATGTATTGAGCATCATTGAGCTTGATCCGATTGCTTCAGTGCAACGCGAACTTCTCTTGGTGAAGGTAAGTACTTCTCCAGAGACTCGATCACAGGTCCTTGAGACCGTTCAACTTTTCCGTGCCAAGGTCGTCGATGTTGCACAAGATGCAGTCACGATTGAGGCGACAGGAAATAGCGAGAAGATTCAAGCGCTCTTGCGAGTACTTGAGCCGTATGGCATCAAAGAATTGGTTCAATCTGGTCTAGTCGCAATGGAGCGCGGATTGAAGCCAGGAAAATCACAACAACCGGATCACGACTAAGAAAGGCAGACCCTAAAGTGGCTACCCAATATCACGACGAAGATGCAGATCTCTCGATCATTCAATCAAAGAAAGTTGCTGTCATTGGTTATGGCTCACAGGGTCATGCTCACGCGCTCTCACTACGCGATAGCGGAGTAGATGTACGTATTGGTCTCGCCGATGGTTCTGCTTCCCGCGCTAAGGCAGAGGCTGAAGGACTTCGCGTCCTCTCTGTTGCAGATGCTGTGAAAGAGGCAGATGTTGTTATGCTCTTGGCTCCTGATCACGTTCAGCGCCATATTTACAACGATTCAATCAAGCCAAACATCAAGCCTGGCTCAGCACTCTTCTTTGGACATGGTTTTAACATTCGTTTTGGTTACATCAAGCCTGAGGCAAATATTGATGTAGCGATGGTTGCTCCAAAGGGTCCAGGACACCTGGTTCGCCGCGAATATGTCGCTGGTCGCGGAGTTCCTGTTCTGGTCGCAGTTGAGCAAGATGCAACGGGTTCTGCCTGGCCATTGACCTTGTCTTATGCCAAGGCAATCGGTGGACTTCGTGCCGGCGGAATCTTGACCACCTTCACAGAGGAGTGCGAGACCGATCTCTTCGGTGAGCAGTCGGTTCTCTGCGGCGGCGCATCACAACTCGTTCAATATGGTTTTGAAACCTTGATTGAAGCTGGTTACCAACCAGAGGTTGCATACTTTGAGTGCTTGCATGAGCTCAAGTTGATCGTTGACCTCATGTATGAAGGTGGAATTGCCAAGCAGCGTTGGTCAGTTTCAGATACAGCTGAATTCGGAGATTACGTCTCAGGTCCTCGCGTTATTGATCCAAGCGTGAAGGAGAATATGAAGGCAGTTCTCGCCGATATTCAAAACGGAACATTTGCAAAGCGCTTCATTGATGACCAAGAAGCAGGAGCGCCTGAGTTCAAGGCATTTCGCGCTAAGGGTGAAGCTCACCCAATCGAAGCCGTTGGCCGTGAACTTCGCAAGATGATGTCATGGGTTAAGAGCGGCAACAAGGATGATTACAAGGAAGGATCTGCTGCGCGTGGCTAAGCCAATCGTTTTAATTGCTGAAGAGTTAAGCCCGGCAACGCTTGAAGCGTTAGGGCCAGATTTCGAGGTAAAGAATTGCGATGGCGCTGATCGTGCGCAACTCCTCGCTGCTCTCGCCGAAGGCGTTGATGCAGTACTGATTCGCTCTGCAACCAAGATGGATGCAGAAGCGATTGCCGCTTCAAAGGGACTCAAAGTAATTGCTCGCGCCGGCGTTGGTGTCGATAACGTTGATATTCCTGCTGCTACCGCTGCTGGAATCATGGTTGTTAATGCACCGACTTCAAATATTGTGAGCGCTGCAGAACTCGCAATCGCACTCTTGATGGCATCTGCTCGCTTTATCTCACCAGCTCACGCCGCACTCCGTAATGGAAAGTGGGCTCGCTCCAAATACACCGGAGCGGAGCTATTTGAGAAGACTCTTGGAGTTGTTGGCTTTGGAAAGATCGGCCAACTTGTAACAGCGCGTATGCAGGCCTTTGGTATGAACGTCGTTGCCTACGATCCGTACATGTTGCCAGCTCGCGCTGCTCAACTCGGAGTTCAACTTGTTGAACTCGATGAGCTCTTGCGCGTGAGTGATTTCATCACCATCCACCTTCCAAAGACCAAAGAGACCGCAAATCTCATTGGTGAGGAGGCTCTCAAGAAGGTAAAGCCAACAGTTCGCATTATTAATGCGGCTCGCGGTGGCGTTCTTGATGAGACCGCTCTCTACAACGCACTCGTTGAAGGTCGCGTTGCTGGTGCTGGACTCGATGTATTTGCGACCGAACCATGCACAGATTCACCACTCTTCACCCTTGATCAAGTTGTTGCCACACCTCACCTCGGTGCATCAACTGATGAAGCACAAGAGCGTGCAGGTATTGCGGTTGCTGTCTCTGTTCGCAAGGCGTTGTCAGGCGAACTCGTTCCTGATGCTCTCAACGTTAAAGGCGGAGCGATTCACGAAGATATTCGTCCATCACTCCCACTTGTTGAGAAGATGGCGCAGATTGCAACAATCATCGCTGGAGAACTTCCAACCTCACTCGATGTTGAAGTTCGCGGAGATATTTCAGGTCACGACTCATCCGTCTTGGCAACAAGTGTTCTTAAGGGTGCACTTATTGCAGTTGGCGCAGAATCAGTAACTTATGTAAATGCTCCCGGATTAGCTGCAGAACGTGGAATGACCTCATCTGTGGTTACAAATCCCGAGAGCCCTCAATATCGCAGCATGATCTCCCTCAAGGCAGCTCTGCCCGATGGTCGTCGCATCGTTGTCGATGGAACTTTGATGGGCATTCGCCACGTGGAGAAGATCATCGCCATCAATGGTTTTGATCTCGACCTTCCGCCAACTGAGCATCTCTTGTTCTTGCAATATGCAGATCGCCCAGGAGTTGTTGGCGCAGTCGGTGGAATCATCGGCGCGGCTGGCATCAACATTGCCGGCATGCAGGTTGCTCGCAGCGAAGCTGGTGGAGAGGCGCTGATGGCCCTCAACATCGAATCAGCTATCTCAGCAGAACTCTTAGCTCAAGTCGAAAAAGAGACCGGAGCACATCTGGTTCGTACAGTTACCTTGGTCTCGTAATGAAGCGCTTTAATCTTGCTGTCATTGCAGGCGATGGAATCGGTCCAGAGGTTGTCGCTGAAGGTTTAAAGGTTTTGGATAAAGTTGCAGCGAAGTACTCGCTGGAATTCAACAAGGTTCCATACAACCTAGGCGCAGCTCATTGGCATGCAACAGGCGAGGTTCTCTCTGATGAGACCATGGCTGAGATTGCTAAGAGTGATGTGATTCTTCTTGGTGCCGTCGGAGACCCAACTGTCCCAAGTGGCGTTTTAGAGCGTGGATTGTTGCTCAAGCTCCGCTTTGCATTTGATCAATATGTAAACCTTCGTCCCGCGAAACTTCATGCTGGTGTTAAGTCCCCTCTGGCGACCCAAGCACCCATTGATTTCGTCGTAGTTCGTGAGGGTACAGAAGGTCCATATGTAGGTGCTGGTGGAAATCTCGCTATCGGAACTGATGCAGAGATTGCTACGGAGGAGTCACTCAATACTCGCCGTGGCGCCGAGCGTGTGATTCGCGATGCCTTTGCGCGTGCTGCAAGCCGACCTCGCAAGAAGTTGACCTTGGTTCATAAGAACAATGTCTTGACTCATGCAGGTGGATTGTGGACTCGTACATTTAACGAGGTTGCTAAAGAGTTTCCAGATATTGCAACCGACTACCTACACGTTGATGCCGCATCAATGTTCTTTGTAACCAACCCCGAGCGATTTGATGTTGTCGTTACAGATAACCTCTTTGGAGATATCTTGACTGATATCGCCGCAGCAATCTGCGGGGGAATTGGCCTAGCAGCATCTGGAAACATCAACCCAACTCGCACATTTCCCTCGATGTTTGAACCAGTACATGGTTCAGCACCAGATATCGCTGGCAAGTCATTGGCCGACCCAACCGCGACCGTCATGTCCGTTGCCATGCTTCTTGCACACCTTGGTGAGCTAGATGCAGCAGCAGATGTTGAACGCGCAGTTGCAGCTGATTTATTGACCCGCGGTGATTCAAAGAGAAGTACTGTTCAAATCGGTGATGCCTTGGCAGGAGCTATCTAAATGAAGATCAATCTCAACCCAAACCAAAATCCAGCAAGCGATGCTGACCGCGCTGCCAAAGTGGCAGCAGGCGGATTCGGTAAGTACTACACCGACAATCTGGTGATCGCTGAGTGGAGTGAGGCGACGGGTTGGGGCGATGCAGAACTTCGCGCATACGGTCCGATCGCAATGGATCCGGCAACTTCGGTTCTGCATTACGGTCAAGAGATCTTCGAAGGCCTTAAGGCTTATAGCCAACCTGATGGGGGAGTTAGCCTCTTCCGCCCAGAAGCTAATGCCGAGCGTTTTCGCAAGAGTGCAATTCGCATGGCACTTCCTGAATTGGCGAACGAGGATTTCGTGGCAACGGTTGAAGCTTTGGTTCGTCAAGACATTAAATGGGTTCCACAAAATGTTGGTGAGTCCCTTTACATCCGTCCATTTATGATCGCGACGGAAGTTGGTTTAGGGGTTCGCCCCAGCAATCACGCTACCTATGTGGTTATCACTACTCCAGCCTCTGCATATTTCAATCCCAACAAAGCAGTAACTGTCTGGATCTCGACTGAGTATGTACGTGCCGCTCCAGGAGGAACAGGTGCTGCAAAGACTGGCGGCAATTACGCCGGCTCACTCCTCGCGCAAAAGCAGGCAGCTGCTGAGGGATGCGATCAAGTTGTATGGCTCGATGCAACGGAACGCAAGTGGGTTGAAGAGATGGGCGGAATGAACCTTTACTTCGTTAAGGGTAAAGGCGCTGACGCAACCATTTTCACTCCGAAATTAACTGGAACACTTCTTGCAGGTATTACTCGCGATTCAATTCTTACCGTTGCCAAGGACCTTGGTTACAAGGTTGTGGAAGGAATGATCTCAACGGATGAGTGGCGCGATGGAATTGCTAGCGGGGAAATAACCGAGATCTTTGCATGCGGTACTGCAGCAGTTGTTTCACCTGTCGGCGCAGCAAAGAGCGCGCAGGGAACTTGGGTTACCGGCGATGGAAATCCTGGCCCAATCACTATGCAGATTCGCGAAACCCTTCTTGGTATTCAACACGGAACAATCGCTGATACCCACGGCTGGAACAAGCGAGTTTCCTAATGCCAGTTTCTGATGCCTTTCATATCTACGACACCACGCTTCGCGATGGCGCGCAGCAAGAGGGTTTAAATCTCTCAGTTCATGACAAATTGGCGATTGCTCGCCACCTCGATGATCTTGGTGTTGGCTTTATTGAAGGTGGATGGCCTGGCGCAAATCCCAAGGACACTGAATTCTTTAGGTTAGCTCAGACCGAACTCAAACTTAAGAATGCGACCTTTGTAGCCTTTGGCGCAACTCGTCGCCC
>CANCUC010000062.1 GCA_947381255.1 Actinomycetota bacterium | reverse complement strand
GCTGAGAGTGATGCAAGCGCTGGGCCATCAACTCGCATGACCGTCCACTCATCCATATAGGTGGCACCTAAGCCCTTATAGAAGCCGATGGCATCGCTATTCCAATCCAAAACCCACCATTGCAGCCGGTGATAGCCGCGATCAAGGCAAATTTGAGCGAGGTGAGCCAGCACAGCCTTGCCATACCCGTTCCCTCTGGCTTCAGGACGAATAAAGAGATCCTCAAGGTAAATACCGTGTGTGCCGGTCCAGGTGGAGTAGTTGAGGAACCAGATTGCTAGACCCACGACCACACCTGAACCATCTTCAACCATGTCACAGAAGACAGCAGGATGCTCAGCAAAGAAGGCCCCAGAGATCTGAGCAAGGGTTGCTTGCGCGCTCTCTGGAGCCTTCTCGTACACTGCTAATTCGTGAATCAACTCCTGGATTAGGGGAGCCTCATCAGGTCGTGCTGGGCGAATATTCATTGATTCGAGTATTCAACCGTGATTAGTGGTGACCATCTCCAAGTTCTTTGAGATCAGTCAGGGTGGCAGCTGGAATCTGAACGGCATTTGCGCGGTTAAGACGAGCGCGAATCTTGCCCTTAAGTCCAACCGTTGCAGAAGGTGGAAGAGGAGCTGGTAGCGCCTCAGGAAGTTGATGTTGAGTCAAGGTCCACTTCTTTGCATCTGAAAGTGGCTCATGAACTTCAAGCATCTCACCGTTAGGCATCATGACCAAACGACCGGTCTCTTTTCCATGGAGGACGAGATCGCGATCAGCGCGTTGCAATGAGAGACAGATTCGTTTTGTAACAACAAACGCAATCGGTGGAAGCACGAAGAGTCCAACACGCGTGAACCACATAATTCCATTAATGGTCAGATGGAAGTGAGTAGCGATGATGTCGTTACCACCGTTAACCAATGAGACCAAGATGAAGGTAATTGAAGTAACGCCAAGTGCGGTGCGGTTAGGTGCATTACGTGGGCGATCAAGGAGATGGTGCTCGCGCTTATCTCCAGTAATCCATGATTCAATGAATGGGTAGAGAGCCATTCCAGTGAAGAGGATGCCCGGAATAATCAAACCTGGAATCAAAATGTTCCAAGAGATCGTGTGGCCAAATGCGTGAGTCTCTAGAGGTGGCGCGGCGCGAACCAATCCATCAAGCCAACCCATGTACCAGTCAGGTTGTGAACCGGCAGAGATCTGACCAGGCGTGTATGGACCGTAAAGCCAGATTGGGTTGATCGATGCGACTGCTCCGAGGAATGCAGTTACGCCAAATACAACGAAGAAGAATCCGCCAGCTTTCGCCATGTAAACAGGCATCAGTGGGTATCCAACAACGTTCTTCTCTGTGCGTCCTGGACCTGGATATTGAGTGTGCTTCTGGTACCAGACCAACATCAAGTGGATGGTGATAAGCGCCAAGAACAAACCAGGCAAGAGCAAGACGTGAACGATAAAGATGCGAGGGATGAAGGCAGTACCTGGGAATGCTCCGCCGAAGGCGAAGAATGAAAGGTAAGAGCCGACCACCGGAATTGCTTGCAAGATAGCTTCAGCAATACGAATACCAGTTCCAGAGAGCAAGTCATCTGGAAGTGAGTAACCCAAGAAACCTTCGACGATACCGAAGGTAAGGAGTCCGACCCCGATTAACCAGTTAAATTCGCGTGGTTTACGGAATGCACCGGTAAAGAAGACGCGGAACAAGTGAGCCACGATTGCTGACATAAAGATAAGAGCTGCCCAGTGGTGAATCTGACGCATGAGCAAGCCACCGCGAACGTCAAAGGAGAGATGCAAGGTGGAGTCATATGCAGCAGACATGTGCACGCCGGAGAGTGGAAGGTATGAACCGTTGTAAACAACTTCACGTTGTGATGGATCAAACCAGAATGTTAAGAAAGTTCCGGTTAAGAGAAGAATGACGAATGAGTAGAGAGCGATTTCGCCAAGCATGAAAGACCAGTGATCAGGGAAGACCTTGGTGAGGTTCTTCTTTAACCATTTAGCCGCGCCAGTGCGCTCATCTACGTAGTTAGCGGTTGCTCCAGCAACCTTCACGCTCTTCTTCATTATTTATCACCCATGCTAGTTAGTAGTGAGTTATCCATTAGATGAGTTCCGCTCCCAGAAGCTTGGACCGACTGGAACAGTGAATGGTTGCTTAGCAACCAGATATCCATCAGCATCAACCGTGATTGCCAACTGTGGAAGTGGGCGAGCTGCTGGACCAAAGATAACTTTGGCAGCGCGAGTCACATCGAATGTTGATTGGTGACATGGGCAGAGCAAGTGGTGAGTCTGTTGTTCGTAGAGAGCAACAGCGCAGCCCATGTGGGTACAAATCTTGGAGAAGGCGATGATGCCTTCGTGAGTCCATGAGAGACGCTCTGCATCCAAGTTGAAATCCTCTGGACGAAGGCGAATCAAGAGAACTGCATCCTTGCCAGTGTTCTCAAGAGTGCGCTCTGTACCTGCAGGAAGTTCAGGAAGCACCTGAGCAACTGCGCCAACTTCAAGATCAGATGCCTTGATTGGTGTGCCAGCAGGATCAAGCAGAAGCTTGGTTCCAGCAGCCCATGAGTTGGTCTCAAAGAATTTCTTTGGAAGTGGGCCGGTATCGCGCAATAGAACGAGGGGCGAGAGGCCAACGAGGCCAAGTGCTACACCCATGCTGCGCTTGATCAAACTACGACGACCAAGTCCTGCAGATCCGCCGTACTCCTTAAGAGTGGCAACGAAATCTTCGCGGTCAGCTTCTTCGGAACGAAATTCATGACGCTCAGCAATTACCTCTTGATCAGGCATTAATTTTTTAGCCCATTGGATCGCGCCAAGACCGATGAAGAGTGTTGATGCAGTTAATCCGATACCAAGAAAGAGTTGTTGAATGTTGGTGCTGCCCATAACCGGGAGGTATGTGTACTTATCGCTCTTAATGAAGATGTAAGCGGCGATTGTGAGAACAGTTCCGGCTGCAGAGAGCAAGAAGAGCACTGCAACTTGTCGCTCCGCGCGCTTTTCAGCTTTTGGATCTACATCAGCATTGCGATGCACATGCTCTGGAAGTCCAGGATCTTGGAAACGTTCAATCTGATTGCTCATGTTATTTCGCTTTCATTGCGAGCCATGCGGCTGCGCCGATTAAGAGACCAAGACCAAGAACCCAACCGAGAAGACCTTCGGTAACTGGGCCAACGCGGCCGAGAGAGGCACCGCCTTGATTCTGTTCATGATTTGCAGCTTGTAGCCATTTAATAATGGAGAGCTTCTCTTGTGGTGTGATGGTTGCGTCAGTGAACTTAGGCATTGACTGTGGACCAGTGACCATTGCTTCGTAGATGTACTTAGGTTCAACACCCATGAGCGATGGTGCGTACTTACCGTTGGTAAGTGCTCCACCTTGACCTGCGAAGTTGTGACACATTGCGCAGTTTGTACGGAACAACTGACCGCCAAGTGCGGAGTTTCCATCGCGTTCATACGTTAAAGATTCATTGGTAACTGAAGATGGTCCAGGGGCCAAAGATGCTACATAAGCAGCTAAAGCCGCTGTTTCTTGGGCGTTATAGACCGGCTTCTTCTGCATTGCTTGTTGGCTCATATCAGCCATTGGCATGCGACCTGTTCCAACTTGGAAGTCGACAGATGCTGAACCAACACCGATAAGTGAAGGAGCAATTGATCCACCTTCTGCGTGCAAACCGTGACATGAAGAACATCCACGAAGGAAGATTGCCTTTCCTTCTGAAACCAAAGTTGATGTTCCAGTTGTCATCGTTGATTGCGCGCTGGGAAGAGCTGATGCCACACCAAATGCGGTACCAATCGTAAAGAGTGCAGCGACGACCAGAATTGGGCCAGCTATGCGGTGACGTCGGAAGCTAGAGATACGTTTCACAGATAGCTCCTATTTAATCAAGTAGATCGTCGAGAAGAGGGCGATCCAAACAATGTCCACAAAGTGCCAGTAGTACGAGACCACAATTGCAGTTGTTGCTTGGGAATGTCCGAACTTGCGAGCCTTGGCAACGCGAATAAGAACAATAAGGAAGGCAAGTAATCCACCTGTTACGTGTAGACCGTGGAAGCCTGTTGTTATATAGAAGACTGAGCCGTACGCGCGAGATGAGAGTGAAAGTCCCTCGCGAACCAAGTTGGCATATTCATAAATCTGACCGGCGATGAAGAAGGCGCCCATTAAAAATGTGAGCGCAAACCACTCACGCATTCCCCATTGCGAGAATTTGTAGAGAGGGCCTGTGCGGCGTCCTTGGAATCGTTCAGCGGCGAATACGCCGAACTGACACGTTACTGATGAGAGAACGAGCACGGTCGTGTTGATCGCAGCAAACTTCACATTGAGCATGCCAGTTGATTCAAGCCAAATATTTGGACCTTGAACGGCGCGTGTAGTGAAGTACATTGCAAATAGTGCTGCGAAGAACATCAGCTCCGAGGAGAGCCAGACGATGGTGCCTACTGCCACCAAATTGGGGCGGTTGTTCTTGGCCGGGGCTTCTAGTGTGGTCACGGGCGCATTATTCCCGATTTCACCCTTTTTTAAGTAATGGGGCTCCAATTGGGCGCGGCAATCGCGGGTGAGTCTTATCACGCAAAAGATAGGATTTCGCCATGGATAGAAGCGCTATTTCTTGGGATCAGATAATCGCTCAGCTGGCTGACCACGAGGACCTCAACTCCCTCCAAGCCCAGTGGGCGATGGGTGAAATTCTGGGTGACCGAGCCGAGAAAGAGAGCATTAAATCCTTCCTCTTGGGAGTCCAAGCCAAGGGTGAGACCGCCCTGGAAGTCGAATCTTTCGTTTCGGTGATGTACCAGCATTGCGCCCCTATCTCCATCTCCCAGAGAGCGGTAGATCCCGTGGGAACTGGCGGGGATGGGGCAAACACCATCAATATCTCTACAACTGCGGCGATTATCGCCAGGGCTGCAGGGGCAACTGTCGTCAAACACGGTGCTCGCGCAGCCTCCTCAAAGTCAGGCGCCGCTGACCTTCTAGAAGCCCTGGGGGTCAATATCGACCTGGATGGTGCCCAGGTTGCGGCTACCGTCGAAGCGGTGGGAATTGGCTTCTGTTTCGCCCCTAAGTTCCACCCAGCCATGCGTTTTGCCGCTCCAGCTCGTAAAGAGCTCGGTCAGGCCTCGGTCTTTAACATTTTGGGTCCACTAGCTAATCCCGCCAAGCCGGCAGCGGTAGCCATCGGAGTAAGTAAGGCTCGAGTTATGCCCATCATGGCTGATGTTTTGAGCAAACGTGGGGCTGAAGGTTTCCTCTTTCGCGGCGATGATGGAATCGATGAAATCACCTTGAGTACTACGACTCAGATCATGCAGATCAATGGGGGAGAGCAAAAGCTCGAAAGTTTTGACCCACGAGATCTCGGAATCGCTTACGCGCCTATCGAGACCCTCGCTGGAGGGGATGCCGAATTTAATGCCGCCGTCACTTTGCGGATTTTTGAGGGGGAGAAGAGTCCGGCGCGCGATGCGGTGCTTCTTAACGCAGCTGCTGCGCTCGCAGCTTTCCGCGGAGATTTTTCAAAGTCGATCACTGAGCAGTTAGCTGATGGCTATGCCGCAGCAAGTGCCGCAGTTGATTCTGGTGCTGCCCGCGAAACTCTTAAAGAGTGGGCGCTATTTACTCAACAATTTAAATCAGCCTAGGTTCTCTCTTAATTCTCTTGCGAGAGAACTTTTCGAGTTCGCCAAAGTTTTGAACTCCAAAGCCACTGAGGCGTTCAAAGAGCGC
>CANCUC010000061.1 GCA_947381255.1 Actinomycetota bacterium | reverse complement strand
CCTGCAGTGAACTGCTCTTCAACGCTCAACTGTGAGTGAGTTGTTGATGCAGGATGAATGACGAGTGATCGCACATCACCAATATTCGCCACATGTGAGTGCAACTTCAAGCCCTCTACAAATTTCTTTCCAGCTTCAATTCCGCCCTTGATCTCAAAGGAGAGAACTGCGCCAGTTCCTTTTGGAGCGTACTTCTTTGCCAAGTGATTCCATGGAGAGGAAGTGAGGTCAGCGTAATTGACCTTCTCCACCTGGGGATGAGCTTCAAGGAATGCCGCGACAGCCTTGGCATTTTCCACATGGCGCTCAATACGAAGTGAGAGAGTTTCAAGGCCAAGGGCCAATAACCAGGCGTTAAATGGGCTCACAGCTGCGCCGGTGTCTCGAAGCAAGGTGAGACGAATCTTGAAGATGTAAGAGAGGTTCGCACCAAATGCTGAACCCACGCCAAGTGCTTGCGCGTAGACGAGGCCGTGATACGAAGGATCTGGTTGATTAAAGTTAGGGAACTTTTCGGCCTGCTTTGCATAATCGAAGTTACCTGAATCAACAATCGCGCCAACAATGGAATTTCCGTGACCAGAGAGGAACTTGGTTGCAGAGTGAATAACAACATCGGCGCCATGTTCGATTGGACGAATCAAGAATGGTGTCGCGACAGTGTTATCAACGATGAGTGGGACTCCATTTTCATGAGCAATCTTTGCGACAGTTTCAATATCCAAGAGATCGTTCTTTGGATTTGAAATCGTCTCACCGAAGAATGCCTTGGTGTTTGGGCGAACTGCCTTGCGCCATGACTCGGGATCATCTGGATTTTCAACGAATGTAACTTCGATTCCAAACTTCGGAAGTGTGTAGTGGAACAAGTTGTAAGTTCCGCCGTAAAGACTTGGTGAGGAGACAATGTGATCGCCAGCTTCAGCAACGTTTAGCACTGCGTACGTTGTTGCGGCTGAACCAGATGCTACGAGAAGCGCGGCTACTCCACCTTCAAGTGCGGCAATACGTTGCTCCACTGCATCCTGAGTTGGGTTCATAAGGCGGGTATAGATATTTCCAAGTTCTGCTAAACCAAAGAGATCAGCGGCATGCTTGGTATCGCGAAATACATAAGCTGTCGTTTGGAAAAGTGGAAGCGCGCGTGCGCCAGTTGATGGATCAGGAACTTGTCCCGCGTGAATTTGGCGGGTTTCAAATGCTGCGTTCTCAGGTGAAAATGACATGAATACCTCCCAGAAGTTAAGGGGGTGCACGAAAGAGAGGTCTCCCAGCTCTTTATAGAACCCACGCTTGCCGATTGCACTGTGCAATAGACCTGGTCTTCACCCGGAGCACCCCACCGTGGTGGAGGGTTGCCGTCCAGTAAGCCGGGGCTAAAACCTGGAACTCGTGACCTGCCCAAATAATAAGCAGATGGGGACGAGATAACAAATCAAGCAGGTGAGATATTTTCCCGCCAACTCGAGGTGATTGGTAGGCGGCGATCCTTGCCAAATGCCCTCCTGGAAATCTTTGGACCTGGCGGATATTGACGCCGCTTGTACTCCGCGCGATCCACCATCTGAATAACTCGCGTGGCCAAGGCCGGGTCAAAGCCAGCATCAAGAAGCCCTTGCAGGCCTGCATCTTGCTCGATGTAGAGCAGCAGCATCTGATCCAGCAATCCATATTCTGGGAGCGAATCACTATCTTTTTGATCGGGGCGTAATTCAGCGCTCGGTTCTTTGATTATTGAGTTAAGTGGGATTGGCTCGACTTCGCCTCGAGATCTAGCGACCTCATTTCGCCATTTGGCAATCGCCCAGACTTCAGATTTCAAGAGATCCTTAATCGGCGCATATCCCCCGACCGCATCTCCGTAAAGCGTTGAATATCCGACAGCTAACTCAGATTTGTTGCCCGTAGCCAAGACGAGATGTCCCTCTTGATTTGAAAGACCCATCAAGGTTGTTCCCCGGACACGCGCTTGTAAATTCTCTTCCGCTAAACCGGTTAATCCCAAGGCCGTTAAAAATGAGTTGACCATTGGCTGAATCTCTACAACTCTAAAATTCATTCCAATTCGCTTCGCCGAATCAGCAGCATCGCTCATCGAATGATCAGAGGAATATTGGCTCGGCATCGCAACGCCGTATGCGCGCTTGGCGCCGATAGCATCGGCGGCTATCGCAGCGGTCACTGCGGAGTCGATGCCACCAGATAAGCCCAAGATAACTGAAGGGAATCCATTCTTCTTCACATAATCTCGTAGACCGACGACAAGTGCTTGCCAAATCTCTGCTTCAATTTCGAGGCGTGGCGCAACTCCATGATTAATCTTGAGATATCCGCCAATGCGCTCACTGCTGATCACCACATCTGGATCGCTCGTTAGTGCTTTGGCATCAATATCAACGACCATCAAACCATCATCAAATTGTGGAGCTCTGGCAATTAATTCACCATCTGCGGCTACGGCGATGCTGTCACCATCAAAGACCAAATCGTCTTGCCCGCCGGTCATATTTACGTAGAGAAGTGGCGCACCGATTTCTCTCGCCCGGCGACGCACCAGCGATGCTCGGACGTCATCTTTATTGCGCTCAAATGGACTTCCATTTGGGACGACAACGAGCCCTACATTTCTGGCAGCAAGATCAGCGACAGGGCCTTGTTCTCTCCAAATATCTTCGCAGATTGCAATTCCGACATCGACGCCATGAATTCGGAGAACGAGTGAACCTTCACCCGCCACAAAATTTCTAAATTCATCAAAGACTCCGTAGTTCGGAAGGTGATGCTTGATGTAGCGTGCAACAACGGCGCCCTTATGAATTACCGCAACAGCATTTTGTGGGCGATGTGATGCGCTCTCCTCCAAGTAGCCAACAATGCTTACTAGGTCTCCATAATCTTCGAGCTTTCTTGCAAGAGAATCAAGAGCGGATTTTGATGCCTGGCGAAAGGTTGCGCGATTGGCGAGATCTTCGACGGGGTATCCGGTGAGAACCATCTCTGGAAGTACGAGGAGATGGGCACCTGCGCTCGCCGCCTTTCCGGCATATTCCAAGATGAGTTCGGTATTTGCTCCAAGAGCACCGACGGTTGGATTTACCTGGGCAAGACCAACTCTGAGTTGACCAATCACCTGAGGACTCATACTTAAATCTTACCCAGGCTAGGTATCTTCGGCGGGGTCGCTAGACTTAGCCCTAGCCGCGGACCAAAACTGGCCGCGAGCCTTAAGGGGATCTCATGTCTAATGGCTCAACCCGACGCACCTCTATTTCCGACCTCTCTGCCAAGAAGCTTCGCCGCGAGAAGTGGGCGATGATCACCGCGTATGAGGCGTTAACCGCTTCGATATTTGAAGGGGTTGGAATTCCAGTTCTCTTAGTCGGAGATAGCGCCGGAAATAATTTCCTCGGTGAGAAAAACACCATTCCGGTGACGTTAGAGCAGATGATCATGCTCTCTCGTGCGGTGGTTCTTGGTACATCGACGGCGATGGTTGTGGCAGATCTGCCATTTGGAAGTTATGAAAAATCACCCAAGCATGCACTTGAAAGTGCCACTCGCCTCTTTAAAGAGTCTCGAGTCCAAGCGGTAAAACTCGAAGGCGGAAAGAAAGTAGTTCCCCAAATTAAGAAACTGGTTAACGCCGGAATTCCTGTTATGGGCCACCTCGGTCTAACTCCACAATCCGTGTATGCACTTGGCGGATTTAAAGTTCAAGGTCGCGGTGAAAGCGCCAAGGCGATAATCAAAGATGCTAAGGCTCTCCAAGAGGCAGGCATCTTCGCTCTTGTACTAGAAATGGTCCCAGCAGAACTCGCCTCTGAGATTACAGCCGCGCTAGGTATTCCAGTCATCGGAATCGGAGCGGGCAATGGGTGCGATGCCCAAGTGATTGTCTGGACCGACCTCATGGGCTTAACCGAGAAAGCTCCGAAATTTGCTAAGGCCTATCGCGATTTGCGAAGAGAGATTTCAGATGGCGTACGCGAGTGGGTGTCGGATGTTGAAGCGGGGTTATTCCCCTCTGAAGAACAAACCTTTCACTAGGCTCGGCATATGGCGCGCTTTGCAATAGATCTCTCCCCACTCCGCAAAAATAAGAATTTGCGCTTTATATTTATTTCGGGAGTAGTAACGAGATTTGGCTCAGCGCTAACCCTTGTCGCCCTTCCATTTCAGATTAAAGAGCTCACTAACTCATACATCGCCGTTGGTGCTATGGGAGCAGTCGAAATCGTTCCTCTCATTATTTTCGCGCTCTGGGGTGGCGTACTCGCGGACTCCGTGGATCGCAAGAAGATGGTCTGGCGCTGCGAAGCAGGTGCGCTCATCTGCACCGCAATTTTGTTGGGTAATTCATTTCTCTCGCACCCGCATTTACTGGTGCTCTACATTGTTGCAGCTGGTTTTTCGGCGATGGATGGCTTGCAAGGTCCAAGCTATGGAGCGATGATTCCACGGCTTGTCTCCCATGAAGATCTCCCTTCCGCCATGGCGCTGATGGCGCTTCGTTGGCAGTTCAGCGCGATTATCGGTCCAGCTCTCGCAGGCGTCATCATTGCAACAAGTGGAGTTAAAACTGCATTCGCGATTGATATTGCTAGCTATGCGATATCCATCGCCTTCATCCTAAAAATTGCTGCAGTCCCTCCGCTGAAAGATGCTGCGACCAAATCCATAAAATCTATGTTTGGTGGGCTTCAATACGCGGCTTCGCGCAAGGATCTTATGGGCACCTACATCGTCGACCTGATCGCGATGTTCTTCGCAATGCCAAATGCCCTCTTCCCATTTTGGGCTGATCACATTCACTCCCGCTGGGCCTTGGGTCTCTTCTACTCTGCCGGAATCTTCGGCTCTATCCTGGTGACAGCAACTAGCGGCTGGATCAAGCACTTCACCCGACATGGATGGGCTATTACCTGGGCGGCAATTGGCTGGGGTATTTGCATCGCACTTGCGGGAACGACCGATTCATTGTGGGCTGTCTTACTATTTTTAGGGCTGGCGGGTGCATCAGATCAAGTCAGTGCGCTCTGCCGAAATACCCTCTGGAACCAGACAATCGACGATGAATTCCGCGGACGATTAGCGGGGTTGGAGTTGCTTTCATATTCGGTGGGCCCTCTTGCAGGTCAGTTACGCGCGGGTACGACCGCCGCGATCACCTCACTTCGCACCTCCGTCATCTCAGGCGGGCTTTTATGCATTGGTCTAGTGGGTTTTGCAGCGGCAAAATTGCCGGAATTTCGCAAATTTGATTTGAAAACAAATGCCTATGCGATTGAATGGAAAGAGAAGAAATCAAAGTTGGAAGAGAATGAATAAGAAATACTTAACAAAAGTTCAAAAGAGCACAAAAATATAAAAAAATATTGTTGCGACACGCACTCTCTTTTATATCGAAAATAGTGGCTTCTTCGTGTAATTACTGTCACGATTCTCCTTGAACAGGTTCGGTGACGGATCGAACCATTCTGATAGGAGATGTAAATGGCTGCAGCTAAGAAAACTGCTCCAAAGCGTCGCAAGAAGGCAGCTGCTAAGGCAGCTCCAGCTCCAAAGCGTCGTAAGAAGGCCGCTGCTAAGAAGGCAGCTCCAGTAGCAAAGAAGGTTGCTCCAAAGCGCCGTAAGAAGGCTGCTGCTAAGCCAGCTGCTAAGAAGGTTGCTGCAAAGCCTCGTAAGAAGGCCGCTGCTAAGCCAGCTGCTAAGAAGGCTGCTGCACAGCCACGCAAGAAGGCTGCAGCTAAGAAGGTTGCTGCTAAGCCACGTAAGAAGGCTGCTGCAAAGAAGTAAATCCCCATTGAAA
>CANCUC010000060.1 GCA_947381255.1 Actinomycetota bacterium | reverse complement strand
ATATTGTCGTTAACCACACCGCTGATGTGATTCATTATGTACAAGGCGGTTCGTATGTTGGACTTGCCGATAAGCCCTACAAAACCGTAAAAGGCACAACCTTTGATGCACTTAAGTTAGCGGGTAGTGCAAAATTTCCTGGCATCGATCAATTGAGCGCAACATCGAGTTTTCCCAAGACACCGATAATTGCCCCCTCACAAGCTGAGATTAAAAGTCCGGCGTGGCTGAACGATCCGCGCAATTATCACAACCGAGGTGATGTGGGGCAATCCGCAGAGTCGATGCAATATGGAGATTTTTTCGGTTTAGATGATCTTTTCACTGAGAGTCCAGAGGTTGTAAAGGGCTGGATAGGTGTATTCACTCAATGGATTACGGATACGGGAATCGATGGTTTCCGAATAGATACCGCTCGACATGTAAATCCAGAGTTCTGGAAAGCCTTCTTGCCCGCAATGCGCGCAGCGGCATTCACTCAAGGGAAGAATACTTTTCCAATGTGGGGCGAGGTTGCAGATTCAGATCCTTCAAGTACATCTTTCTGGATTAAAGAGGGAGGATTTAGCGAAGTCCTCGATTTTCCTATGCAAGCAGTAATGGTTGATTTCATCAACGAGCAGAATGCGCCTTGGATTGGTTCTTTCTTTAATACCGATGACTATTACACAACAATAACGACTAACTCCAACGCGCTCGGAACCTTCCTGGGTAATCACGATATGGGTCGTATTGGAACGTTTATCGCGAATAGAACTGCGGACGCAACTGTGGCGCTCAAGCGAGATCAGTTAGCCCATGCTCTGCTCTTCACGATTCGCGGAATTCCCATTGTTTATTACGGGGATGAATTTGGGATAACTGGCGGCGGAGATAAGGAAGCAAGGCAGGATCTCTTCCCTAGCGCTGTTACGAGTTGGCAAGATCAATTCCGAATTGGATCTGATCCGGTTGGAACGGGAAGCAGTTTCGATACAACTAATCCGCTTCAAGACACTATCCGCTCGCTCACCGCTTTGAGAGAGAAGTTTCCAGCGCTAGCCACCGGAAGTCAGCACACCGTTTATGCCAACAATGGGATCTTGGCTTTCACGCGATTTGATTCCACTTCACATCAAGAGGTCTTGGTGGCGCTCAACACAAACAGCAAAGCAACAAGTGCGGTTTATACCGCCCCAGTAAGTGGAGAGACGTGGAGTTTGGCTGGAGGCGCTGGCAGCGCAACCGCGAGTGGAAGTAAGACCACCCTTCAACTTCCAACTTTGGGTTGGGCGGTATTCAACTCAAATGCCGCAGTTCCTAAGGCGATCAAAATTTCTACCAAGGTTACCGTAGTCAAACCAGATCCAATCAATGAAGATCAGATTGAAATTGATTCAACCGCGACTGGCGCCACCTACTTAGATGTTGCCTTTAAGTATCGCGTAGGAAAAGGCAAGTGGATCTACCTTGGAACCGACTCGGCTCCAACTTTTTCATTTAATCCAAATCTCGCCGGGCTTTATCGGGTATTTCCATTGCTTAAAACTTTTCCATCCAAGAGCACGATTCAATTTGAAACTGTGGCCACCGACTCTTACGGTGTAAGTGCAACCAGCGCAGTAAAGACTTTTAAGACGAAGTAGTAAGCCAGAATCTGAGCGCTTGATTTACATAGCTTCCCCAAGAACGCTCGTTATGAGTTGTACGCTCGAAAACCGGTGTCGCCAAATCTCTTCCATATGTGTAACCCAGTGAAACCGCGTACCCATTAGCGAGATCTTGAAATGGCCCGTAGTTGGCATCGAGAGATTTGGTACCGCGACTCATCCACAATTTATGTTCACCTGCTTGAGGAAGAGACTCCATTACGCCTTTAACGAGTGGTTCTCGCCCTGTCGTCCAATGTGGTGAAAATGCCAATGCAGTTCTATATAAATCTGGATAACGAGCGACTCCATTGAGGGCGGCAAGACCTCCCATACTTGCGCCCAACATTGCTGTGTGCTCGGGAGAGACTATGTGTCCGACGTGCCTGGAAATTTCTGGAACTATCACCTCACTAATGTGAGCTAGATATTGATTTCCTCGCAATTGTGAAAGTTCAAATGAGGGAGTTGGTGTTGGCCAAATCCCAGCATGATTGAGGACGGGCAAAACTCCATCTTTAAATACATCTTGTGGGGCCAAATCTTTTCCCCGCCCGTAGGGATCTTCTGGTTTGCTGGAGTGAAAGACTGCAATGATCACTGGGGGAGTCACACCAAACTCGGCGGCTACCTTTGTGGCGGTACCTGCAAGCTCCCATGTTCGACCACGGGTAGCGGTGGATTTATCAAAAATATTCTGACCATCATGGGTAACGATCAGGTAAGGCGTTGGTTGTGATGGAGCCCAAAAATCTACGATCCGTCCATCAAAAGAGGTGCGACGAACAAATCCGCTTGCACCGCGGACCTGGAAATTTTTCAAGATCTCCATATGAGCCTCATTGTGAAAGGATAGCCACATGGCAACGCGGTCACTTTTCTGGTTTCGACGTGATCTGCGATTGGCCGATAATCCTGCGCTCCTAAATGCACTCGCTGCAGCAGATGAAACCTTGCTGCTCTTCATCATGGATGAGGAGATCGCCGAACGTTCAGGTGCCTATCGCCGGGCCTACCTGGCGAAATCATTGGCGGCTTTGAGCGATTCAGTCGGCGGCCGGTTGGCAGTGGTCTCCGGAGAGGCAGCGTCGGTTCTCAAGGATGTGAGCGAGCGTTACCAGATCGCGTCCATTCACGCCGCACGCTCACACGCCCCATACGGGGTGGCTCAAGAGGCAGAAATTGCGTCTACAGGCGTGGAAATTGAGTACGCAGGGTCAAACTATGCGGTTGCGCCAGGCAGGGTTCAAAAGCCCGATGGAACCAATTACCGGGTTTATACCCCTTTCTTCAGGGCCTGGCAGAGCCATGGTTGGCGCGCTCCGGCTCCTATGCCAGAGAAGCCAAAGTTCATTAGCCCTGAAACGTCAGATCTCAACATTCCAGCGTGGAGCGCTCCAGAAGGTGTAGTACTACAAGAGGCGGGGGAAGCTGCAGCCATGGCTAGATGGGCGGCATATCGCAAAGGTGCGCTCGCTGAGTATGACCAAGCGCGAAACATCCCTGGGATTCCGGGAACGAGCAGATTGAGTCCGCACCTGCGATGGGGTGAGATTCATCCGCGCACAATTTTGGCAGATCTCAATCAGAGTACGGCCCATGAGATCTTTCGAAAGGAGATTGCTTGGCGTGAGTTCTACGCAGATGTGCTGCACCACAACCCTCACACCTCACGTGATTATTACGCACCGAATTTTGCAAAGATGAAGTATGACCAACCAGGTGAGAAATTTGAGGCATGGTGCAAAGGCGCAACCGGGTACCCAATTGTTGATGCCGCAATGCGCCAACTTGTAGCTGAAGGTTGGATGCATAACCGAACTCGAATGATCGTGGCATCATTTCTTGTAAAAGATTTGCATATTGAGTGGCGACATGGCGCAGATTTCTTTATGAAATATCTGATTGACAATGATGTTGCATCAAATTCACATGGCTGGCAATGGACGGCCGGGTGCGGAACAGATGCATCGCCCTATTACCGAGTCTTTAACCCAATCGAGCAGGGAAGACGATTCGATCCAGATGGGGTCTACATCAAGCGATACGTACCGGAGTTAGCACATTTATCTGCCCCAGATATCCATACCCCGTGGGAAGTATTAGATGGTCTAGCAAATGGTTATGTAACTCCAATTGTGGATCATGCGATGGAGCGTTTGGAATCTTTAGCAAGGCTGGAAGCGATCAAGGTTTCCAAAGAACCATACCCCCACCAGAACGCTTAGCTTCATACATAGCGGTATCAGCTCTTCGCAAGAGTTCATCACTTCCATCGTTTATCACTCGACCGATACTCACTCCTACTTGGACTTCGTGTCCCTCAATGATAAGTGGATAGGTGAGAGTTGATGAGAGCGCCATTGCAACCTCGAGGCCTTGTCGTTCACTACCTGGAACTACTACTCCGAATTCATCTCCACCCAGCCTCGCCAGGATCGCCCCGTGTGGAATCACACGTGAAAATCGTAGCGATATCTGCCTGAGCAACTTATCGCCTGCCTCATGACCAAGTGAGTCATTCACTGTTTTAAATCCATTGAGATCTAGTAACAAGATAGTTCCAGCATCAGCACCCAGGAGGGCTATCTCGCTCATAAATCTTCTTCTATTAGCTAAGCCCGTTAATTCATCAATCCGAGAGAGCTCCAAGTTTGTGCTGGCACTTCGTGCCTCCTGAAGAGCGACGGTGAGCCTGAGTACTGCGAGTGCGACTGTGGCTATCGCAGGGATTAATGCCGCTGAGGGGATGGATGCGCGCTTGAGTGCGGAGAGAGTAAGTATCGCTCCACTAAATATCATGGCGAAGGAAGTTGCGGCGCTAACTATTTTCTCACTCATCTGCGCATCCCCGCCGTGATGCCAGAGCGCCTCAGCAATAAGTGCGATACCAATCAACCATCCATCGTCGCTTAATTGTGCAAATGCATATCCAGTTGTCGCGGATTTATAAAGGAAGTAGAGATCTGTCGCGGTGAAAATTGCGATTCCAAGGAGGAATAGCGCGGAACGAATAGCTCTCGGTTGAACGAAGACGATGATGAGCGAAATTGCCAGCAGGATTACATCACCAATCGGATAAACGATGGAGAGGAAGACCGTTGTGGGGGTTCCCTCAAAGTGCTTCATCGCATTCTTCAAGAAGAGTGCTCCAATAAGCGAGGAGAAACCGAGGGTGATAATTATGACGTCAAGAAGTTCCATGGCGCGAAATTTTCTATGCGCTGTTAGTGCCCGTATCAATCCAAATAAAACAAGAGGGTAGAAAAATATGTAACAGAGGTCAGAGAGTTGTGACCAAAGCGGAGTCGAATAAAAGGAGTTCCAGGTGGTCTCCGTTGAGCCGATTGCCCAGAACAAGATTGCCGCGCTAAGTGCGAGGCGAGCCAAATGATCATTAAATATTGGGGAGTAGAAGGCGACTGCAGCAGCCAAGATCGCTACACCGTTATATAAATAGAGGTCTAGAAATGGAGTTGATTGATGGATTACCGCACGAAGCGCGATGTGAAGTGCAAGCGCTACGAAGGTCGCTACCCGCAATTTCAGGTATGAGCTTGCGGTTCCAATTGCCATCAAAAGAGGCTAACTAAAAAGAGTTTGGGGGTCAGTAGATTTAGTGCCCGTTATCTAGCGAGTGCCTACTCCATAAGAAAGCGCCCACCACTTGTGAGTGATGGGCGCGTACCTTCTTACTTCTGTTGGCTTATAAGCCGGTCTTGCAGGCTAATGTGCGAGTGGTCTTCGCGGTTGTGATCTCAGAGGCGAGTTGAGCGGTCAACTCTTTCTGCTGGGCAATTGCACCATTGACTGTTGAGGTCCATGTTGTGATTGCGGTCTGATCACTTGTGATGGTCGCGTTGACTCGAGCAACTGTCTTGTTAAGTTGATCGATTGTCTGTTGGCGATACTTCACACCAGTTGTGTAAGCATTGATTGTTGCTTGATCATTCTTAGCCTTCTGGCTACCGACAACATCTTTTGCCAGAGCATCTTGTGCTGCCTTGAGTCCAGCCTGGTCAGCAGTGAGCTTTGCGGTGTAAGCCGCAATAGCAGCGTTGTAACCAATAACTGTGACAGATGGTTTGTGGGTGGCAGGATCGTATTCAATTGTGTACGAATTCTTATTCATGATTGCATCAAGTGAAGTTTGAGCAACTGTGAGAGCGTTCTGATACGAGGCGAGCAAGCTCTG
>CANCUC010000059.1 GCA_947381255.1 Actinomycetota bacterium | reverse complement strand
TACCGATCTCAAAGCCCGCTGTCGCCTTCGAACCTTCTTCGCCTATTTGGTGATTACCACCTTCAGCGCCTTGGTTTCTGCAGCTCTTCCAAAGGTGTCATAAGCATCGAGGAATTGATCAAAGGTGAAGCGATGGGTCACCATCTTTGCAGCTGGCAACTTCTTGCTTTCAACCAACTTCAGGAGCATTGGGGTTGTGTTTGTATTTACCAGACCCATGCTGATGAAGACATTTTGAATCCATAATCTTTCAAGATGCAGTGGGACCTCCTTGCCGTGAACTCCTACGTTCGCGACATGACCACCAGGACGAACGATTTCAGTTGCCATGGTGAAGGTGTCTGGGACACCGACCGCCTCGATGGAAACATCTACTCCAGCGCCATCAGTCAGAGCCATTACCTGCTTGGCCCAATCTGGTGCGCTTGAAAGCACGGTATCTGTAGCTCCAAACTCACGAGACTTCTCAAGACGGTTTGCATCAAGATCGATTGCGATGATCTTGGCTGCCCCGTAGAGGCCGGCAGTTGCTATCGCTGCTAATCCGACCGGACCCGCACCAATAACCGCAACGACATCTCCCGGTTTTACCGAGCCATATTGAACGCCGATTTCAAATCCGGTTGGGAAGATATCGGAGAGCATTACTGCCTCTTCGTCGGTTACTGAATCTGGCAACTTGTAAACAGAGTTCTCTGCATATGGAACTCGAACATATTCGGCTTGGGTTCCGTTGATTAAGTGACCGAATACCCATCCAATTCCTGAGGCACCCTCTTCACCTAGGCAATGTGAGTACAACCCCATCTTGCAATTCGCGCAAGAACCGCAGGACTTGATACAGGAGATCAGTACGCGATCACCAACTTTAAGATTGGTGACGGAGGAGCCAACCTCTGTTATTTTTCCGACGCCTTCATGCCCCAAAATACGACCGGGAGTAACTGCAGGCACATCGCCCTTGAGAATATGTAAGTCGGTTCCGCAAATGGTTGTTGTGTCGATTTTTACAATTACATCGGTTGGATTTTCAATAACAGGATTTGGAACTTCGGTCCATGATTTATTACCAGGGCCACCATAAACGAGAGCTTTCATTTTTGATTTTTTCCCTTCAAAACTATCTGCAAAGGGAGCCTTTGCGACTTAATGCTCCGCTTCCGGTGATTCAAAGTAAAGAGAGATAGAGTGATTGGGAATGTGATGTGCGAGATTGAGTGTCATCACTCTCGTAATGAAACTGAGAGTTGATTGATAGAAAATATTTAATAGTGATTTTGAATTAGGCATGCGGATGTGATGCGCGAGACTTGTTTAAGTTCAAGGGCCTACCTGCACGGGGTTAATTACATGGGAATAACTACACGTGTATAAATATGCAGCAATAACTACGCGGATTAATTACATGGCAATAACTACGCGGGCCTAATAACGCTGAAATGACTGCGCGTACTTAGTTATGCGGAAATAACTACATGCGCTTAATTGCATGCGTAAATGGATTCTCATCGCAATTGATGGCAGGCGGAAAAACTCAATCGTTTTGCAAAACTGGAATTGAGAGTTATTTACCCCTGTTGCTTCTTGAGTAGATCTCTAATTTCGCGAAGCAGTTCTACATCCTCTGGTAGGACAGGTGCGGCTTGTGTCTCTTCATGATGACGAAGAGCGCTAAGGCGGTTAAGGGGAAGCACGATGAGAAAGTAGAGAGTTGCCGCAATAATTACGAAGTTGAAGATTGCATTAATGAAGGCGGCCCAATCGAAGGCGACGCCGTGAATGATAAAAGCTCCACCATGAATTCCTCCACCTGCTACAACCTGGATGAGAGGCTGAATAAAGGATTTGGTAAGTTGGGTCACGATTCCGGTAAATGCGGCGCCGACAACCACAGCGATAGAGAGATCAATTACATTGCCGCGAAGTACAAATTCCTTAAATCCTTTAAACATGAGATCTCCCTAGAAGCCGTTTGGTATGAGCAACACCCTAACGGAGCCGAATGAATTTTTAGGCTAAGCGACTTCATCAACGGGGCGCGCTTCGACCAAGAAGCGTTTGCCCTCCGGCGATATCCACTCACAAGAACCGTCGGCGAAGGAGATAAGTTTCCAACCACCGTGAGTCTTCATTCGGTGGTGCCTTCGGCAGAGCAAACCAAGATTCTCTTTTGAGGTTTCACCACCCTCTTCCCAGGGAATTGCATGGTCGATGTCGCAGACTCGTGCCGGCTGTCTGCAACCAGGGAAGCGGCACCTTCGATCTCGAGCGACGATGAAATCAACCAGGGCTTGAGGTGGCACGTAGGTCGTCCGACCGTAGTCAAGAAGATTCCCGGTGAGCGGATCGGTTATAAATCTGCGCCATTTGGCATCTGCAGCTAGTAGCCGTGCGGTGGAAGCTGGAATTTCACCGTAACCGGCGAGGATTCCCGGTTTTTCATTTAACCCTAAGAAGGTTGGAAGATCCAATGTTAAGTTAAGAGTGACGGGACGACCATGTGCCAAGTGTTCACTCGCAGACTCTGCCAAGAATTGCCCGGCAATCATCGATAGGGCATCAGCGCGAAGCTGATCAAGAGTAAGAGGTTCTAAGTGCGAGCTAATGAATTCAGGTAGCGATGCAACTGAACCAACTGATTGTTCGAGGCGACCAGCATCTCCAGTGAATCCAGTCTCACGGCCAGCATCTCTAGTGAATCCAGTCTCAGGACCACGCTCTCCAGTGAATCCTGAATTGCGACCAGCGTCTCCGGTGAATCCTGACTCACGATCAGAATCTCCAGTGAATCCTGTCTCACGATCAGAATCTCCAGTGAATCCTGTCTCACGATTTCCATTAACAACGAGGCCCTTATCCCGATTAGAGCGAGCCAACTTATCGATAGCGAGCCAGACTGTCTGTGCTTCTGCGGCGGGAAGGAGGGCCAGGATTTGTGCCATTCCATGTGGTTGCGCAGTAAATGTAACGCGTCGCCCTTGAGCGGCCTCTGCCACCACAACTTCAAACTCAGCAGGCTCCAACTTTGCAACGATGCTTCGCACCTTGTTGGTCACTTGGGTCGGAGTGTGAAATTCAGAGTAAGCAATTGCAGTCTCTTCTAAGAATCTAAGCTGATCGGGATCAATTCCTTTGCGCAATAGGGCTGCGCTCTCTTTAGCGATGACGGTTGCTTGCGCGCTCGAAATTTCTCCATTTGCAAGGGCAACGCATGTCGCCGGTAGATGTTGGGTAAGTGTGCGCGCCACATCGATTCTTGATTGGGCAGTTACCGGCGCCAAGTTAAGCGCTGATGCGATCTCTTCGCGCTGCGGATCATCAACTCCGGCAAACTTTCCACGATCCTCTTCCGCACGAGCTCCCGCGACCGCGACGATTGCCACTTGCATAAGTGCTTGAAGCCAACCGGATTGTTTCTCGAGCGCAGCGAGAAAGTCGACGCGCTCAGAGGGGGAGAGGCGCATTGGATCAATCTTGGTGAGCGCGACCAGAACATCAATGCCAGGGGTTTGCATCAGCAAATCTGTGACTGCAGTCGCGCTCATAAGTGAATTCTCGAAGAGGGCGGTGACATTGAAGGGCTTGTTTCACGCTGGTTGGAAGAAGTTGTGGATAAGAAACTGAAGGAGCGACGGTGGCAAAGCGACTGTGGCAAAGCGACGGTGGCAAAGCGACGGTGGCAAAGCGACGGTGGGACCCCGAATAGTCGGGAATGCGCCTGCCCACTATTGCGTTCTATACTCCGTTAGTTGAATCTTCAATTAATGAAATCGCTCACTGAGCGCGAAGGTGCGATTTTCAAATTAGCGCGAGTTAGAAGAAACGAGATGATGTCATGCCAGCAGTAACAGTTAGCGATTTCACGGTACTTCCACGTGTAACAGCTGATCCCACCGCCAAGAGCCGTCGCGTGAAGAGCGTCACCACCGCGCCTCAAGGCTTTGAAGGCGAAGGGTTTCCCGTCCGCCGCGCATTCGCGGGTGTAGATATGGCTGATCTCGATCCTTTTATTCACCTCGATCAGATGGGTGAAGTCGAGTACGCACCTGGTGAGCCAAAGGGAACTCCTTGGCACCCTCACCGCGGCTTTGAAACCGTTACATACATTATTGATGGAATCTTCGATCATAAAGATAACCATGGTGGTGGAGGAACCATCACCAATGGCGATACCCAGTGGATGACCGCTGGTGCTGGAATATTGCATATTGAAACTCCGCCTGAGCACTTAGTTGTAAGCGGCGGTCTCTTTCATGGTTTCCAACTCTGGGTAAACCTTCCTGCTGCAAAGAAGTGGTCACAACCTGCTTATCAAGATATCCGTGCTGGCGATGTGGCACTCTTAACATCCGCAGATGGTGGAGTGTTGCTGCGCGTTATCGCCGGAGAAGTTGCAGGACATAAAGGTCCGGGTTCTACGCAAACACCAATAACGATGGTGCACGCAACGCTGGCACCTGGCGCACAATTGCGTCTGCCATGGCGTCCTGATTACAACGCACTTGTTTACACTTTGAATGGCAAGGGAACCGTGGGCGATAGCGCACAGCCAGTACAGATGGGCCAGCTCGCAGTTCTTGTCGATGGTTCAACTCTTGTAATCACAGCAGATCAAAATCAAGAGTCACGCTCTCCGACAATGGATATCTTGATTCTTGGTGGAGAACCAATTCGCGAATCAGTTGCTTGGATGGGTCCATTTGTCATGAACACAAAGGCAGAGGTCATTCAAGCCTTTGAGGATTTCCAAAAGGGTTTACTGGGAACAATTCCTGCTGAGCACGTAGCTCCCTCTTCGAAAGAAGAGATTGCGGGAATTCACAACACTCCATCTGAAGTTCAAGAGGGATAAATCAAAGATCCACTTGCACTAACACATTGAGATTCTGCAATCAGCCCAATCAGCCCAATCAGATCGGAAATTAATCGTGCCAAAGCTCTTTGATCCAATCGTTATCCGCTCCGTTGAAATAAAGAACCGCGCCTGGGTTAGCCCTATGTGCCAATACTCAGCGAAAGACGGGATTGTTGGAGAGTGGCACCGCGTTCACCTCGGAAGTTTCGCAACTGGTGGCGCAGGATTAATCCTTGCCGAAGCGACTGGAGTTGTTCCTGAAGGGCGCATCTCTATTGGCTGCCCTGGAATTTACAACGATGCACAGGTTGCCGCATGGGCTCCAATCGTTGAATTCGCGCACTCCATGGGCGCGAAGATAGGCATCCAGCTCGCGCATGCTGGACGTAAAGCAGGCACGACTCTTCCAGGAGCCGACCACTTCATTGCAACTCAAGAAGAAGGTGGTTGGGAAGCAGTAGCGCCAAGCGCCATCGCATTTGAGGGATACCCAACTCCACGCGAGTTAACAGTCGCCGAGATTAAGTCGCTCGTGAAGGAGTTCGGCGCTGCAGCAAAGCGAGCTATCGCTGCCGGCTTTGACGTTCTAGAAATTCATGCAGCTCACGGTTACCTGCTCCACGAGTTCTATTCACCGCTTTCAAATACCCGTACCGACGAATACGGCGGGACATTTGAGAACCGCATTCGATTTCTCAAGGAAGTTGTTACTGAAATTCGCGCCACAGTTGAAGATGGCGTTCCTCTCTTCGTTCGCATCTCAGCATCTGATTGGACCGAGGGTGGATGGACGATAGAAGAGTCCGTACAACTCGCAAATGAACTTATTCCGCTCGGGGTCGACCTCATTGATGCATCGAGTGGCGGAAATGTTCACAACGCCAAGATTGCCGTAGGACCTGGCTACCAAGTCCCATTCGCCGAGGCGATTAAACATGGATCAACAATTAAAGCTTCCGCAGTTGGTGCGATTACAGA
>CANCUC010000058.1 GCA_947381255.1 Actinomycetota bacterium | reverse complement strand
TGGAAGAAGAGTGAGCCAATTGCCAATCCATGATTTCCAGCGCTAGCTGGGTGGCTTTGAAATATTGGGATAAGTAGAGCCAACATGGTGACGCCAAGTGCAAAGTAGATGGCACCGACTTTTTTCGATCGTGCGATGAGCCAGATCGCAAGAATTCCCATGAGATATTGAAAAATGTAATCGCGCCCAACACTTGTGGTCGTTAAGAAGGACCACCAGGCGTTGAGATTTAAAGCATCAGAAATGGTGCCACCCAAAATGTTGGCGAGTTCGATAATCGAATTAGCAATTACTAGCAGAACCCAGATCAAGGTAAGGCGAAGCGCTATCTTCTTTACCTTCGCTGATTCAACGGATAATTTTCCGCGCTCTTCTCTTAGTAAGAACCCGATGGCGTAGAGCAGTCCAACTGAGCCAATAATTGCAAAGAGAAAGAGATCTTTAGCTACGGGCAACACAATTATTTGGAGCCACGATCATGTGCGCGACGTCTGCGCGCTTTTCGCGATTGCTTCCAAATCATTCGTGCGTACCAGAGCAGAAATAATGCAACGATTGTTGCAAGTCCGACAAAGACCAGCACCGTGACGCTGGCAGCAGAACTACCGCCACTCTTCTTGGGAATCGAAATTGAGGTACTTGTTGGAGAGGGAGCGGCCGACTGCGATGTCACAACTGCCGGTGCGTTATAGAGAAATGTGTATGAACCTGTAAGTGGATCATCGGTTGCACTTAAGAGGGTGTAACTAACTGTATAAATTCCAGTTGCAGTCAATGGTTTGAGTCCGACTACTGCAGTCGTATCTGAAATCGTAAGAGAGCCATCATCGACTTGTGCTCCGTTGGGATCTGTAACGGTCAAACTATTTCCATCAGCGAGAAGAGTGGATGCCGCAGTTACTGAGACAGCATTTGGGGCCGCAGAGAGCACCGCACCCACGGCCGGCACAGATGCCACAATGCTATTTGCCTGCGCAGATGTCGCCCCGATCAGGGTAAAAAACAGGGAAGTAGCGAGGATTGAGCCAACGCCTAGAACCTTGGCAAGCGGCAAGATTCGAGCAAGAGTGCGCATTTCTAGCCCTTCGACTCCTCCAAGAGGCCTAAATCGCCCCTGCATCCATTTTGGATTAGAGCCTATCCTCTCACCTCTTTACACTTACCTCTATGCCGACCTACCAATATGCGTGTGCCGACTGTGGCCACGAATTTGAATTGTTCCAAGCCTTTGCGGATGACCCAATTGAGGTCTGCCCAGAGTGCAAGGGAGCGGTTCGTAAGGTCTACTCCAATGTGGGCGTCGTCTTTAAAGGTGGCGGTTTTTATAAGACCGACTCTCGCCCCGCGCAATCTAGTTCCGGTGAGTAACCCCGAAATTCAAAAGTAGTGTTTACCGCTCCTTAGAGGCTAGCCATGGTGCGGAGGTTTATCCGCTGCAATCTCAGCTTCTCGTCGCGCCTCATCATCTTCGCGCGGATCGATCTCATCTTGAGTGACCTTAGGCATGATATTTGAATCGCTCACTTCGCTCCCCCTCGCATCGCTAATTCAAGTCCATCGAGCAACTCTTCAAAAGCTGCTTCGGGAAGTATTCCTTCAATAATTAAAGTTGAAGCTCCTTGCACTGCGCTCCATGAAATCAATTCACCGTATCTGCGCATGGTTGGAGTGATAACTCCGGTAGATAAGAGCTCATCGAGACACTTTGAAAGCATGAGAAAAGCTTCCTCACTTTCATGAGTTCCACCCTTCTCGATTTTGCAAAATCCGCCAAACATAAGTCGGAAGAGATTTGGTTCAGAATTTGCCCAGCGAAAATATGTTCTGCCTAATTCTCGGTATCGAAGCCGGGCTGCACGTGCTGAATTTCCAGGGATATTTCCAAGTGCTTCCCTCTGCATGACTGCCATCTGAATAAATAATTGATCGCCCAGCTCAGAGATCAGAGAATCCTTATCTGGGAAATAGTGATACACGGCGCTTGGGCTTACGCCCACTTGCTCCGCAACAGCGCGAAGAGATAAATGATCTGGGCCATTCGCTCTGACTAGATTAACTGCCGCCTCTAAGAGTGCCGCCTGCAAATCCCCGTGGTGATAGCTCTCCCGCACCACGGACTTGCTTCGAAGAACTTTTGATGAAGACACGCCCTAAGTATCTCCCGAAACTTGACAGTGTTCAAATCAACACCCCATAATCTGAACACTATTCAGATACCCGTCCCCTGAAAGGCGCGACCATGTTTGAGAAACTCGGCCACACCCTCGTAAGGCGTCGCAGGACAGTCCTGGCGCTCTTTATTTTGATTCTTATTGGAGCGGGCTCAACTAGCTCTCTTCTCATTCCCCGCTTGGACAATGGCGGATATAACGATCCCAAAAGTGACTCGGTAAAGGCAGCTAACTATCTTGGCTCCACCTTCCACGTCAAAGACCCTGCGCTTGCAATTGTTGTAAAGAGCACGACCTCTGTCACAGACCCAACAACAGCAGCAGATGAAGCCTCGCTCGAGAAGGCAATCAGCCAAGAGGCTGGCGTTTCGAAGGTCCTCTCATATTGGTCGGCTGGTGGCGCACCTGCGCTCAAGAGCATTGATGGAAAATCTGGGTATCTCTTCGTTTACTCGACAGCCGGAGATCCAAGCACTGCTAAAGATTTAGCCAAGAACGTGCAGAGCAAGTTCGATGGAAGCTACAAATCGCTCCGGGTTTATGTTGGCGGAATTGCGATGATTAACCAGGCGATCGGTTCCAAGATTTCAAAAGATCTGGCGGTCGCAGAATCAATCTCAATTCCACTGACCTTCATTCTTCTCATCTTCATCTTCGGTGGACTTATCTCTTCAGCGATGCCACTGGTCGTAGGACTCAGCGCAATTCTTGGAACATTCTTAATCTTGTATCTCATTAGCCTTGCTACTGGGGTAAGCATCTTTGCTTTAAACCTAACAACGGGAATGGGCCTTGGACTTGGTATTGATTACTCATTGCTCATAGTCAATAGATTCCGTGAAGAGTTGCACTCTGGAAAATCTGTCGAAGATTCAATCGTGCGCACCGTCGCAACTGCCGGACGCACAGTCTTCTTCTCAGGATTAACTGTCCTAGTTACCGTGGTCTCCTTGATGTTCTTCCCACTCATGTTCCTCAAGTCATTTGGTTACGCCGGTGTTGGCGTTGTTCTTACAGCCGTTTTCGGAGCACTCATTCCACTTCCTGCCATCCTTGCGATGCTTGGAAAGCGCGTTGATAGCTTTGTAGTGCGCAAGAAGGCGATAACTCCAAAAGAGGATGGCCGTTGGGCGCAAACTGCACGCTTTGTAATGAAGCGTCCGGTCGCTGTTGTAACCCTTGCGCTGATTATTCTCGCGATCCTTGCTGCTCCAATCAAAGATATCGTCTTCTCGGAAGTTGATAGCAGAGCGCTTCCTGCCAGCAATAAGGCTGCAATCGCAAGTGCAGTAAGCACCAAGGAATTTGATGGACAGAGTGCGAACCCCATTGAAATCATTATTCCTGGTGGCGCCGCTAAGCAAGATCAGTTGACCACTTACTCCGCCGAGTTGGCGAAGGTGAGAAATGTGGTTTCCGTTTCCACTCCACAAATAGTTGGCAACGACGCTCGAATCTCAGCGATCTCATCACTGAGTCCGCGCACCAATGCGGCGGAAAGTCAGATCAATTCCGTTCGAGCAATTTCAACCTCATTAAAGCCACTTGTAGGCGGAACAGCTGCTGAGTACACAGATACCCAAAATGGGATTGCCCGAACCTTGCCTTGGGCTCTAGGTTGGATTGCACTTTCAGTGCTGATTCTTCTCTTTATGTATACCGGCTCAATCATCTTGCCTATCAAGGCGGTAATCCTAAATATCCTCTCATTGAGCGCGACCATCGGCGCCCTCTCGTGGATCTTTATTGGCGGTCACTTAACATGGCTGGTCGGCTCATTTACCAAAACGGGCTCTATCGATACCTCAATGGTGATCCTCATCTGCGTAGTCACATTTGGTTTGTCGATGGACTACGAGGTATTCCTTCTCTCCCGCATCAAGGAAGAGCACGATGCTGGTCGTTCAAATGTAGACGCAGTAGCAACGGGACTACAAAGGTCGGCTCGAATTATTACATCAGCGGCTGTTCTCCTAGCCGTTGTATTCGCAGCCTTCCTCACCAGCGGGGTAACAAATATCAAAACCCTTGGTTTTGGAGTTGCCTTCGCAATTCTCCTGGACTCAACTCTCGTGAGAGCCCTGCTTGTCCCTGCTCTCATGCGACTCTTTGGAGAGCGAAATTGGTGGGCTCCAAAGGCTCTCAAGCGCTTCACCATCGCTCACTAGCAATCGCAATCTAAAGGAATCGCATCCATCCGCAGGTACCATCTGCAGATGGATGCGATTCTCACACTCACCTGCAAAGATCAACCTGGCATTGTTCATTCAATGACTTCGGCAGTCCTCGCGGCAGATGGCAACATCATTGAGAACCAACAATTTACCGATCCCACAACTGGACTCTTTGTGATGCGCACTCGAATTGAATCGGAGCAAGATTTAGCGAAACTTTCTAATATCTTGCGCCAGGGGTTAGATCACTTAAATCCAATACTTTCCCTCCGTGAACATCAAACGAAGAAGCGCGCTGTTGTCCTCGTTACAAAAGAGAGTCATTGCCTTCGAGATCTGCTTTATCTCCAGGAACTTGGAGAACTTCCAATATCTATTCCAATCGTGCTCTCCAACCATGAAGAGCTAAGAGGCCTGGTTGAATCTCATGGAATTCCATTTGCAGTTCTATCTCCCGATAAGAGAACTGCCGAGGTTGAGATAAACAAAATGATTTTGGAGCACGATATTGATTTCGTAGTACTTGCTCGTTACATGCAGATTCTTTCAGAGGAGTTCTGCGCGAAATATCCAGCACAAATCATCAACATTCATCACTCCTTCCTTCCTGGATTTAAAGGAGGCAAGCCGTACCACCAGGCACATGCCAGAGGTGTGAAGGTGATCGGCGCGACGGCGCACTTTGTCACAGGCGACCTCGATGAAGGCCCGATCATCGAACAAGATGTTGCCCATGTTTCTCATGCGGCGACCCCAGAAGATTTGATTTCAATTGGTCGCGATATCGAGCGGCGCGTACTTTCCAAAGCTGTGAAACTCTATGCAGAAGATCGCATCTTCCTGACCGGAAATCGCACGATTATCTTCTGAGTGTCCCAGACGGGAGTTGAACCCGTGGCCTACCGCTTAGGAGGCGGTCGCTCTATCCACTGAGCTACTGGGACCGGTTTGGCGCACTAGGTAGTTTATCCGTGGGAATTCACACCAAATCCACACGCTTGGTGGCAGCTTTTGAGATTCTAATGAGCCATCTAGACTCTAGAATTGCGCGCGTGACCCAGAGGACCTGGGCCAATTGGAGGAAAATACGATGTCAAAGCTCTCTACACGAAAGCTGGCCGGAGTACTTATTGCAAGTGCCCTCGTTCTCAGCACTTCGATTGCACTGAGCGCATCTGCGGATGCTGCTGGTAAGCAAGGCACCGCCTGCACCACTCTTAAGGCTAAGTCAGGTACGTACACCTGTATCGCCAATCCATTGAAGACAACTCCTAAGAATATTTGGGCGACAAAGAATTGCATTGATGCACAAGCAACTTATGCCGCCGATGTAGCTAATTTGGCTACATACACAAAGAATGCCTCAAGTGCTACAAGCCAATCACAGAGCTTGCTCGCCTCGTATCAGAACGCTCTCACAGTTGCTCAAACTTCACTTGATGCAATCATGAATAAGAATTCGTACACAATTGAATACGATCCTGCCACCCACAAACCATCTGTCACAGTTATTGGTTACA
>CANCUC010000057.1 GCA_947381255.1 Actinomycetota bacterium | reverse complement strand
AGGCGGGTACGAATCTCGCCATTCCAGTTCTCATAACCATCAAAGACGTGGTGGATAAGACCAGTTCCACGAGTTTCGGTGAGGAACTCAGTTCTAAATCCGATGAGACCACGTGATGGGACCTTGTAATCCATACGGATCCAACCGGTTCCATGGTTAACCATCTGCTCCATACGGCCCTTGCGAAGTGCCATGAGCTGAGTAACCACACCGAGGAACTCCTCAGGGATATCAACCGTAAGGCGTTCCATTGGCTCTTGAAGTTTTCCGTTAACTGTCTTGAGAACCACTTGTGGCTTTCCGACGGTCAATTCGAAACCTTCGCGACGCATAATTTCAACGAGGACTGCAAGTTGTAGTTCTCCGCGACCTTGAACTTCCCAGGTATCAGGACGTTCGGTATTTAATACGCGAAGTGAGACGTTACCGATGAGCTCTGCATCTAAACGGTTCTTCACCTGACGAGCAGTAAGAAGTTTTCCTTCTTGTCCTGCAATAGGAGAGGTGTTGATACCGATTGTCATCGAGATCGATGGCTCATCAACGATGATCAAAGGAAGAGCATGTGGCTTCTCAAGATCAGCAAGGGTTTCACCCAAGGTGATTGTCGGAATACCAGCGATAGCGACGATATCTCCAGGGCCAGCTTCTAGAGCTGGTACGCGCTCAAGACCATCGGTGATCAAAAGCTCGGAGATTTTCACTCGCTCACTTGTGCCATCAGTCTTCATCCACATGACGTTCTCACCCTTTTTGATGACGCCTTCGCGAATACGACAGAGTGCGAGGCGACCAAGGTAAGGAGATGAGTCAAGGTTTGTTACGTGTGCCTGCAGTGGCGCACCCTCGTGATAAACCGGAGCTGGAATTGTCTTGAAAATTACTTCAAAGAGTGAATCCAAGTTTGGCTGATCTGGCATGACGCCATTCTCGGGACGGTTAAGTGAAGAGCGACCAGCCTTTGCAGATGCGTAAACGATTGGGAACTCAATTTGTTCTTCATTTGCATCAAGATCTAAGAAGAGACCATAAGCCTCATCAACGACTTCTGGGATACGTGAATCGGGACGATCCACCTTGTTGATCAAGAGGATTACTGGAAGATTCTTTTCCAGTGCTTTACGCAATACGAAACGAGTCTGAGGCAGTGGACCTTCTGAAGCGTCGACGAGCAAGATAACGCCATCAACCATTTCAAGTCCGCGCTCTACTTCGCCACCGAAGTCGGCGTGGCCCGGAGTATCAATGATGTTAACGGTCTGTGCGCCACGACGAATCGAGGTGTTCTTCGCAAGGATGGTAATTCCCTTTTCACGTTCTAGATCCATGGAATCCATTACGCGATCGCGGTTTTCGCCCTCTTTTTGATGCTCAGAGAATGCGCCTGATTGAGTCAACATTGCATCGACCAGAGTGGTCTTGCCATGGTCAACGTGGGCGATGATTGCGACGTTACGCAGATCATCACGCATCTTAAGTTCACCAGTGATGAACGGACTCTTCTCGTACTTTAATTTGATTGTCATACGTTAAACCTAAATTCCACTACATCGCCGTCAGCCATTACGTACTCTTTGCCTTCCATGCGGACTTTGCCGCGAGCACGGGCCTCTGTCATTGAACCTGCTTCTATCAAATCATCAAATGCCACGATCTCGGCCTTGATGAAACCTTTTTGGAAATCGGTGTGAATCACACCTGCCGCAACCGGTGCGGTATCTCCCTTATGAATTGTCCATGCGCGCGCCTCTTTTGGCCCGGCAGTTAAATAAGTCTGTAGTCCTAAAGTTTCAAAGCCGACTCCAGCAAGCGTTGCAAGGCCTGGCTCTTCCATTCCGATCTCTTTAAGAAATTCCATGAGATCTTCCTCATCAAGTTCTGCGAGCTCTGCCTCAGTCTTTGCATCTAGGAAGATTGCCTTTGCTGGCTCAACAAGTTTCTGCAGACTTGCACGCAGCTCTTGATCTGCGAGTTCGGAGGCATCGACATTAAATACATATAAGAAAGGTTTGGTTGTCATCAGTTGTAGCTCTGCAATTGCAGCAAGATCTACCTTCGATCCAAAGAGCAACTTGCCTTGATTCAAAACTGCTTGTGCCTCTTTAACTACTTCCAGAGTTGCGGCTTTCTCTTTATGAATGCGAGATTCTTTCTCGAGGCGAGGAATCGCTTTCTCAATAGTTTGTAGATCAGCGAGCGCGAGTTCGGTATTGATGACTTCGATATCAGATGCGGGATCTAGGAATTCGGCGGTGCGCTCACCTTCGCGGGTGACATTCTCATCTTTAAAGACGCGGATGACCTGACAGATGGCATCGGTCTCACGAATATTGGCGAGGAACTTATTGCCAAGGCCAGCGCCCTCAGAGGCACCTTTAACGATTCCAGCGATATCAACAAATGAGACGGCGGCAGGGAGCAACTTCTCTGAACCAAAGATCTCAGCCAGCTTGGCCAGGCGTGGGTCTGGTACGCCGACGACGCCGACATTGGGCTCGATGGTGGCGAAGGGGTAGTTGGCAGCCAGGACGTTGTTCTTGGTCAGGGCATTAAAAAGGGTCGACTTTCCCACGTTGGGCAGTCCGACAATTCCGATTGATAGGCTCACGAGGAGGCTAGCCTACGGGGGTTTGTCGGTGGTTCCTGCCACGATACCTCCATGAGCAATAGCGCAACGGCAATAACCGCCCTGGTAGTCGGGCTTTTCATCGGAATTGGGCTCGGAACCCTCCTGGCGCGGGCTAAAAATCGCCCGGTCGATACCTCAGCTGAGCTGGCCGCCAAGAACTCCGAACTTCTGACAACCCAGGCTCTGCTGGCTGAATATAAGAGCCAGGTGGAGGCCAGCGCGGCCAAGAACGAGGCGACCATCAAACTTAACGCCGAACTTGAGGCGATGAAGTCTCGGGTTGAAGATTTAAGCCGTATCTCCCAAGAAGCTGACCGCCGTCGTATCGGTGCCGAGGCAGAGATCAAAACTCAGATCATTCAGATGTCTTCACATAACGAGAATCTCGTTAATCAGACCCGCGCGATCGCCGGCGCTCTCGCTAGCTCGCAGACCCGTGGCAAATTCGGTGAAGCCGCTCTCGAACAATTATTACAAGGCGCAGGTTTGATTGAGGGAGAACATTTCACTCGTCAGCGCTCTGCGGAGAAAAACGATTCATCAGGTGCGATTCCAGATATCACCATCAATATGCCTGGTGGATCTGTTCTCTATATCGACTCCAAGTTTCCCTTCGAACGCTTCTATGAGGCCTTTGAAACTGAAGATGTCGATGCCCGCAAAGAGTTGTTAGCAGCGCACACCAAAGATTTGCTCAAACATATTGAGGCGCTTTCAAAGCGTAAGTATGCAGAGCGTGGCGCCTCCCCTGACTTCGTCATTCTCTACGCACCAGTTGACTCCATCTTCACCGAGGCACTTCGCTCTGATCCAGCGCTCCTTGATAAGGCATTTGCACTCAATGTAACGATTGCAACTCCAACTTCCATGATGGCGCTGCTTCGTACCGTTGGCTATCTCTTTAGTCGCAATCGCGTCGCAACAAATGCCGCTGAGATTCAAGAGTTGGCCGCTAAGTTCCTCAAAGATGTCTCATCGCTTCACGAGAAGATCATCACTGTCGGCGATCGTTTAAAGAGCACCCTTAAGGCATATAACGAATTGATTCCCACAGCAGAGACCACGGTCTTATCTGCCGCCAAGAAGATGCGCTCACTTGAGGTTTCTGGCAAGGCGCTCAAAGCCATCCCAGAGCTCTCTGAGAATGTGCGTCAATTACATTCCAAACTGGCCCCGGGAGATGATGATTTCATCGAGGTGGATGAGGTGGAGCTAACCCTAGAACTAGAGGATAATGAGTGAGATGAGCAACGATCTACGCACCCTTCCAAAGCCCATCAAAGGGGCGGGTTTAACTAACGCTGGCGTCGTCGTACTCCAATTTCTCTTGATTCTCCTCTTCGAAACAATTGAGTACTCAGTTGGAAAAGTTGGAATCATCACCGGACTAGCAATTGTCGTTGCGAGTGTTGGTGGCTTCTATCTAGGTCGCCCAGGTACCTCTTTTGCAACCGTGGTCAATCCACCAATTGCATTCTTCATCACCACAATTATTTTGATCTCAACAATTGGTGGGGCTGGGTTACACGTTGCAAAGTTCGGCTTAGACCTTGTCCAAACTTTGGGTGGGGCTGCGCCTTACTTGGTTCTAGTAACAGCTGCCGGATGGGGTTGGCATTGGTGGATTAACCGCAAGCGTTCAATCGAGGTGAAAGACACCTTCTTAGACGACAGTGAAGAAAGTGCTGCTGAATAAAATTACTTACCCGCAGCTTTAAGATCTTTACGAAGCTCTGGAGGAATGGCGAAGAGTAGGTGTTCTTCGGATGCAGTAACAGTTTCGACATCGGTGTATCCGCGATCTGCCAAATCTTTTAACAAATCCTTAACCAAAATCTCTGGAACAGATGCCCCACTGCTCACACCAATGGTTTCAACTCCTTCAAACCATTCGTCCTTTACCTCAGCTGCATAATCGATGAGATAAGCCGCTTTTGCGCCATACTCAAGTGAAACTTCCACGAGGCGAACAGAGTTTGAAGAATTTACCGAGCCAACAACCAAGACCAAATCAGCATTGGGCGCAATCTCTTTAATCGCCGTCTGACGGTTTTGAGTTGCATAACAGATGTCATCACTCGGCGGATCAACAATTTCAGGGAACTTCTCTTTAAGAGCCCGAACGGTTTTAATAGTCTCGTCGACGCTCAGAGTGGTTTGAGATAACCAGATTAATTTCTTACCTTCGCGAAGCTTGATGTTGGAGATTTCATCGGCGGTATCGATAACGTGAACATTGTCGGGAGCTTCGCCCGCAGTTCCTTCAACCTCTTCGTGACCGTGGTGACCAATAAGAAGGATGTCGTAATCCTCACTGGCAAAGCGCTTAACCTCGTGGTGCACCTTTGTGACCAGAGGACAGGTGGCGTCGATGGTCTTGAGGTTTCGACTTGCTGCGGCTTCATGCACAGCAGGTGAGACGCCATGAGCGGAGAAGATAACGAGAGCGCCTTCTGGAACTTCATCGGTCTCTGAGACGAAAATCGCGCCTCGAGCCTCAAGGGTGGAGACGACATGCTTGTTATGGACGATCTCCTTGCGCACGTAGACCGGCGCTCCGTAGAGATCCAAGGCCTTCTCAACGGTAATAACCGCGCGATCAACACCCGCGCAGTATCCGCGTGGCGCAGCTAACAGCACCTTCTTCGTCATGTGCCAATCGTATCTAAAAGTATGATTAAGGGCATGCCTGAGTTTAATTACGAGGATTTGTTACCGATCGGCCCAGATGAGACCGAGTATCGCTTACTTACAACCGAAGGTGTTTCTACCTTTAGCGCGCAAGGAATGGAATTTCTCCAAGTAACTCCAGAGGCCATCTCAACACTTACCTCCGAGGCGATTCACGATATCTCGCATTATCTGCGTGCCGCACACTTACAACAGCTGAAGAACATTTTAGATGACGCCGAAGCCTCAGCTAACGATCGCTTCGTTGCTCTTGATCTTTTAAAGAATGCAAATATCGCAGCTGGTGGCGTTCTGCCTATGTGCCAGGACACTGGAACTGCAATTGTGATGGGCAAGAAAGGTCAACGGACAATCACTTCAGAGAAAGATGAAGTATCCGTCTCTCGCGGTGTTTACGATGCCTATACAAACTTGAATCTTCGCTACTCACAGATGGCCCCAATTACAACCTGGGAAGAGAAGAACACTGGAAACAATTTGCCAGCGCAGATTGAAATCTACTCTGACTCTGATCACCCCAATGAATACAACTTCCTATTTATCGCTAAAGGTGGCGGAAGCGCTAACAAGTCATTTTTGTATCAAGAAACTAAGGCAGTGCTTAACCCGAAGTCATTTATGTTGTGGCTCGATGAAAAATTACGCTCCATCGG
>CANCUC010000056.1 GCA_947381255.1 Actinomycetota bacterium | reverse complement strand
TCCGCTTTTCTGCAGATGGTTGAGCGCGGCGTGCATCACCTAGTTGTGGTTGATGATTATGAGAAACCAATCGGTGTGGTTCGCGCCATGGACCTCTCCTCGATTCAACTGCGCAATCCTCTCTTGATCCGCGCTGCGATTGAATCTGCTCAAAGCATCGATGAACTCGCCAGCGCCTCTCAACTTCTTAAACCTTCACTCGTAGAGCTACATGACAATGGGATTCCTTCACTTCATGTTGCTGGCTTGATGTCTGCGATCGTAAGCGCAATATTGACGCGGGTTCTAACGCTCTCTAGTTCGGTCGATGAGCCCGTTCCGCACTCGTGGTTGATCCTGGGATCGATCGCACGAGGAGAGCCGCTTCCAGCATCTGATGTTGATACTGCGATTGTTTGGGCTGACCAACGCGGCGAAGTCGATGCGACAGATGAGATCACTACGAATGCCAAACGCATACTTACATTGATGGAGGAGTGCGGATTAGAGAAGTGTTCCAACGGGGCAAATGCCGATAACGCTCTCTTTAGTCGTTCACGATCAGCCTGGATTGATATTTCTAGCGCCTGGCTAACTGATCCAACTCGCGCCGGAGCTCTCTTGCTCTCATCGATCGCGGCGGATAACCAGCCACTCACGCAGGTCACCCTCGGGCGCACGATTATGGAGAACATTCGTGAGACCGCTCGAAGCCACGAGTACCTCTCAGAAGCGCTTCGCTTTGCCTTGGTCAAGAAGCCTCCTATTGGTTTTGTGAAGGATTTCATCGTTGATCAGAGTGGTGAAAACAGGGGAGGGCTTAATCTGAAAGAGGGTGGGCTTGCTCCGATTGCCTCCCTCGCTCGGTGGTGTGCGATAGCGCAAGGAGATGTGCGCGGCGGAACGATAGATCGTTTGCGCAGAGCGAGTGAAAGTGGGCTTCTTCAAGGCGAGGAGGGTGATGTCCTAATTGGGGCATTCACTGAGATTCATCAGCTGGTTTTTGATGAGGAGATTGCCGATATTCGTGCGGGCCGCAAAGCCAATACCTGGATCTCTCCAGATTCACTGGACTCTCTAACGAGACGACACCTCCGAGAGTCCTTCCGCTCCATCAGCAGTATTCAGGGAGTTATTGAGAGCGAATGGAGAAGGCGCCTTTCGTGATTATTTTCAGAGAACGCTTAGATAAGCCGTGGCGCGCTTACGAATATTGCGCAGTCGATGTAGAAGCAACTGGATTAGATCTACGCAACGATGAATTTATCTCTATCGGTGCGGTGACAATTATTGATGGTCGTTTCAGATCCGTTGGAAACTTCTATGAAGAGATCATCCCCTCGAAATCGCCCTCACATTCCTCGGTGCAAATTCATGGCCTACGTGAAATGGATTTAGAGAAAGCTCGGGAAGCCAATCAGGTGATTCCTGAATTAATTACCTACCTTTCCAAGAAGCACTTAATAGCCCATGCTAGTTGGGTTGAAAAAGCATTCTTATCCGATCGCTTGAAGCGCCATGGCTATTCCTATCCAAAGCGCGTGGTTGATACCGCCGCACTTGCTCGCTTCGCCGGACTTGCGGAGAAAGAGAGCGGCCATGAGCCATCACTGGAGTTTCTCGCTCGCTCCTTAAACCTTCCGGTTTACACGCCTCATCACGCCTTAGGCGATGCCATGACTACCGCTGCTCTCTTCCTTGCCCTCGCCGCGCAAATCGAAAATGAATTGATGGAAAAATCAGGAGAAACTCTCACTTTAGAAAAGCTCCTCAACTTAAGTAAGAAGTGATGGGTGTGGCAGTATCGCGTGGTGAGTAATTCCGGCAAGAAAGTATTGATTGTGGGCGGAGGCGCCTCAGGCACATTTACGGCGATCGCTCTCACTCGTGCTGGTATCGAGCCCGTGAATATCGTTATCGCTGAACCGCGAGAGTTACTTGGCGAAGGTTTGGCTTATCAAACTCGAGATGAACTGCATCGCCTCAATGTGCCCACTGGACGCCTCAGCGCAATTGAAGATTTACCAGATGATTTTATGGAGTGGTCGAGTGCGCCTTCCTACTCCTTCATGGAGCGCCGGACTTACAGCACATATTTGCGTGGCCATCTCTCTGGGGAAATTCGCCACCTACGAGAGTTTGTGACTGAATTAAAGCCCGAGGCGAACGAGAAAGTTCTGGCTACCTACTCATCGGGGCTACAAGAAAGTTTTGATGCAGTGGTTCTATCCATGGGACTGGGCGAGGCGAGAATTCCTGAATTTCTCAAAGGGGTCCCGGATTCCCCTCGCATAATCAAAGATGTTTGGGATGGAAAGCCTTTGCCTGAAGGACGAACGCTTCTCTGTTTTGGCACTGGACTGACATTTATAGATATCGCCTTAACGCATCTGGCTCGCGACCCCCGCAACATGGTTATCGCAATCTCTGGATCGGGAAATTTGCCGGAGAGACATGAGCGCTCGCAAATCGCTCCTTTCACTCCAACCCTTTCAGATGTCGATACCTTAGAAAAGCTTCGGAGTTATCTTGCTGGAGCCGGGGAGTCGTGGCGCGAGGCGGTAGATGGACTGCGTCCGATTATGGAAGCGATGTGGCGAACCTTTACTCCGGAGGAGCGGGAGGAGTTTCTTCGCACTGATGGCTCCAACTGGTTCCGCCGCCGTCACCGCATTGCCCCAGAAGTTGGAGATCGCGTTGATGCAGAAATACGCGCTGGCCGCATCGTCGTTAAGAGCGGCAAAGTTTCCAAGGTCCTGGTGGGAGAGGAAGAAATCGCATTAACCCTCGAAGATGGAAGTACTCTCGCAGGAGAGTACCTGGCGCTCTGCATCGGTCGAGATTATGAATTATCAGATCCTTTAACTTTGAATTTGGTTGCGACGGAGGAAACTTCACGTGGACCCTTACGAATGGGATTACATGTCGATGTCTCAACAGGACTTCTCTTGAAGCCGAATGGCGATTCTCATACGAACATATTCGCTCTAGGACCTTTGCGCTCAGGAGAAGCATTTGAAAGTACGGCAATCCCAGAAATTCGGAAGCAGGCATTTGCGATAGCGAGAAGCCTCACTTCCGTTGAAAATCAGGGCTAGGTGTTAGGAATTCGTTAGGAATTGTTAGGAAGCGCTTTTTTCGCGTGCAAAGCGCCAAATTAAGTCTATTTTTAACTCATGGCCTCGGTCGCAAGTAAGTCCTTTTGGGAGAAGCTCAGGTGGTTCGCTCCAGTAACAGTTTTACTGGCAGTAATGCCACTCACGCTCTTGGCCCTTCATTTCTTTCTACAAAAACTCGGACTTACCGCCAGCACCTTGATCCTGCTCGTAGTCACTGTTTTCTACTCACTGGGTTCGGGTATCTGGGTAGCAATTCTTTTGTCACTGGAGAGCGATCTCTATCTCAATTACTACCTGACTCGGCCTTTTCACTCATTGAGAGTTTCTGAAAAGAATGGCGTGACGACCCTCATCGTTTACGTGCTGGCAAGTACGACAGTGTCGGCCCTGGTAAAACTTCTCGCTACTAAACAGAACGAAATACAGGCCCTTCTTGCAAGAATCGAAAACTTGGCTTCCAAAACCGGGAGCAAAGTTGTCGAGTCGTACCTTCTTGGAAATTGGGATGTGGATCTCGCTAAACGCGCTGTTTCCGATTCGGAAAATCAAAATGTTCACATCCATCTCACTCCCATCGAATGGAAGATCCTCGAAGTTCTCGTAAGAGCTGAGGGCGGTCTGGTTTCACAGCAACAAGTTTTGAAAGAGGTCTGGGGCGATAAGTACATGAGTGAAACAAATTACTTGCGTCTTTATCTCAGCCAACTCCGCAAGAAGTTAGAAGCAACTCCTAAACGTCCAGTTCTATTAATTACAGAAGCAGGGGCAGGTTACAGAGCAATGGCAACTCGCAAGTCGGTCGTAAAGTGAGCAAAACTTGGTTAGATGATGCAAGTGCTCCAACCGCGTTAAGTGAAATGCCGGAAGGCAAAGATGCCTTCTCGTATCGAATTAAGAAGAAGATGCTTGGGCTCCCGCTCAACAGGCACGAGCTCAGCCACCAACGTTTGGCAAAGCGCTATGCCCTCGGCATCCTTTCGAGTGACTGTATCTCTTCATCGGCATACGGAAGTGAGCAGATTCTTATTGCCCTAGTGCCTTTTATGGGCTTGGCAGCCTTCGGCGTATTGCTACCAATGACCTTAGTAATTCTGACTATTTTGGTCTTACTGACGCTCTCTTATAACAACGTAATCGCTAAATACACATCCTCTGGTGGCGCTTACATCGTTGCCCGTGAAAACCTTGGAAGGTTCTGGTCGATTGTTGCCGCGGTAGCCCTAATTTTGGATTACATCGTGACGATCGCCATTCAAAGCGCCGCAGGCATCGTGGCAGTTGCCTCCTTTTGGCCCTCGCTAACTCCTTACACAAACCTGATGACTATCGCAGTCATTCTCTTCCTGACCTACGGAAATTTGAGAGGCGTTAAGGAAGCCGGTCGTTCATTTGCCTTACCTACCTACCTCTTTGTCCTCAGCATGTTTGTAGTATTTGCACTCGGTATTTGGCAAGAGCTCTTTGGTCATCTGCATCATGTGGCCGATCCAAGTGGCACCATGTCCTTGGGACATCACTCTGGGCTTCTTACTGTTGCCTCAATTTTCATTTTGTTACGTGCATTCGCTAATGGTGGATCTTCACTTACCGGTCTAGAGGCCATCTCAAATGGCGTCTCGCTCTTTAAATCCCCTGAAGGTCGCAATGCCAGAATCACTATGAACCTGATGAGTGGATTGCTCGGCACTCTTGTCTTTGGCGTCTCGTGGTTCGCTTCTCATCTCCAAGTGGTTCCTTACACCTCCGGCACACCATCGGTAATTTCAGTTATCGCAAAAACAATTCTGGGCAACGGCATCTTTGGCCACCTCTGGTTTGGTTTCACTCAGTTCTCGACCATGCTGATTTTGATTGCCGGTGCAAATACTGTCTATAACGCCTTCCCAATCTTGGCAGCCAACATCTCTGAGGACGGCTTCTTGCCTCGCCAGTTTGCATCCCGTGGACACAAGTTGGTCTACTCCAACGGCATTATCGCTTGTTCCCTCTTCGCCATTTCCTTGATCATCTTCACAAATGGTTCGGTCAACAAGCTGGTAGCCCTCTATGCCTTGGGAGTTTTCACCGCATTCTCAATCACGGGTTATGGCATGTTTGTTAATGCTCGCAAGCACAAGGGAAAGTTGTGGAGAGCGAAAGCGGTTGTAAGTCTCCTCGCCTCAATCACTTCTTTACTCGTCGTCATCATCTTTGCCACCGTGAAATTCACCGAAGGTGCTTGGCTGATCGTCGTAGTCGGCCCCGCACTTGTATTTTTCATGTTCCGATTAGCAAATCAGTATCGTCGGGAAGATGAGGTTTTAAACCTCATCGACGCTAAATCAAAATCTGCAACCTATGCCAAGCACGACGTTGCGCTCTTGATTGACTCGGTAGACCTTGCGGTCGTGGGAGCTGTGAAATATGCGCTCTCACTCGGACCTCGCAGTTTGGAAGCAGTCCACTTTGTCTTAGACGATCAGAGAGCAGAGGCAATCTCACGCAAATGGGCCGCAACTGCCCAGCTTGCAGACATCCCTCTCAAACTCATTGACTGCCCCGATCGCAGAATCTCCAGGGCCGTGGTGCAATATGCACGTCGGTGTACCTCCGAGGTCGGCGTCGAGCTCACACTTCTTCTGCCGCGCCGCATATACACCCAGTTCTTAGGCCGCATCTTGCATGATCAAACTGCAGAACAGATCGCTTCCTCCATCACCCTTCTAAAAGGCGTCATAGCAACCATCGTTCCATTTGATGTTGCCAGCCTCTTATCTGGAGAAGTTGATAGACCAACGGAATCGGTGATCCCGTCCTTCGATGTGCCACCTGCTCCAGCGCCGGTAAAGCAAAACCCTAATGTGGTTCTGCAAGATTTCCCTTTCACGCACTTCGAGCCAAA
>CANCUC010000055.1 GCA_947381255.1 Actinomycetota bacterium | reverse complement strand
GGCGAGAACATTGGAGACCTCGGTGGTGCCTGTATCGCTTACGAGGCCTATCAAATTTCGTTAGGAGGGGCTCCTGCGCCCGTTATTGATGGTCTGAGCGGTGAGCAGAGATTCTTTATCGGTTACGCCCAGATTTGGAATAGCAAAGCGCGAGTTGAGGAGATTAAACGCCTCATCGCGATCGATCCGCACTCCCCTTCAGAATTTAGAGCGAACCAAATCTTGAAGAACCTGCCGGAGTTCTATGCAGCCTTCGGAGTTCAAGAGGGAGATGCACTCTGGCTACCAGAATCAGAACGAGTCCGAATTTGGTAGCCAGATAGAGTTTTAATTTACTTCGAAGCCAGACGAGCTTCGCGGCGAATCTTCTGCTCGGCAGGATCTGGCACGGGAACCGCGCTGAGAAGGCGCTGGGTATAAGGATCCTGTGGGTTCTTGAGAATCTGATCGCGATTTCCCACCTCAACTAGACGACCATTCTGCATAACCGCGATGCGGTGAGAGAGAATGTCAACGACCCCTAAGTCATGGCTAATAAAGAGGCAAGCGAATTTCAACTTCGACTGCAAATCTTGAAGTAGCTCAAGGAAGCGGGCTTGAACAGATACGTCCAGGGCCGATGTTGGTTCATCCGCAATCAAAATATCCGGAGTGAGGGCGAGGGCGCGAGCGATACCAACGCGCTGACGCTGCCCACCAGAGAGTTCATGTGGGTAACGGTTGCGATAGCTACGTGGAAGTTCAACGCTAGCCAACAAGTCTTCGACCATCTTGTCGAGCTCTTTATCCTTAGCGATTCCAGCAAGGTAGAGAGGCTCTCCAATGCTCTCGCCGATTGGAAGACGAGGATTCAAAGAGCTCGCTGGATCTTGGAAGACGATTCCAGTGTTGCGGCGAATCTGTCGAAGCTCCTTATTTGTCGCTCCGCTGATGTCTTGGCCAACAACCTCTAGGCGACCAGATTTAATTGGCAACAATCCAATCGAGGCACGACCAACTGTGGTCTTTCCAGATCCAGATTCACCAACGAGCCCAACAATCTCACCGGGGAAGATTTCGAGAGAGAAATCTTCAACCGCTACGAATGCAGGAATACGGCCGCGCTTTGGATATTCGATCGTGACATTGCTTAGCTTGAGAACAGGTTGAGCCGAGGCTTGGCTCGGTTCGAGAACGCGCATCTGAGTGCTTCCGAGTTTAGGAACAGATGCAAGCAGTTGTTGGGTGTAAGGATGATTTGGGCGATTGAAAATCTGATCTGCAGTTCCATGCTCCACAGCATTTCCGCTCTGCATAACCATGATCTCATCAGCCATATCGGCAACAACACCCATATCGTGAGTGATCAGCAAAATTCCAGAGTTGAGACGTGAACGCAATCCGCGCATCAAGTCGAGAATTTCCGCCTGAACGGTTACATCAAGTGCAGTTGTTGGTTCATCAGCAATAAGAAGTGCTGGATCACACGCGAGTGCTTGCGCGATCATGGCACGCTGACGCTGTCCGCCGGAGAGTTGGTGCGGATACTTATCTACAGAGCGTTCTGGATCTGGAATCTCCACCATGGTGATGAGTTCGATTGCTCGATTTCTCGCTTCTTGTGGACCCATATCAAAATGGTTACGCAGAGTTTCAATAATTTGAAAACCAATGGTGTAAACCGGATTTAGAGCGGTCATTGGCTCTTGAAATATGTAAGCGACTTCCTTGCCACGATACTTCTGGAGCAGTGAGGTCGAAGCGCCGAGTACTTCTTGATCCTTCACCTTGATACTGCCAGTGACTCGAGCATTAGCCGCGAGAAGACTCATAATCGACATAGCAACCGTCGATTTTCCTGAGCCGGACTCTCCCACAATCGCCAAAGTCTTGCCTGCCTCCACCTCAAAGCTGACGTTGACTGCGGCTGGATACCAAACTCCATCTACCCAAAACTCAACGGTGAGTTCGGTGACCTTAAGAACAGGTGTGGACATTTATTGAACCGCCTTAACTGAGTGTCGAGCTTTACTGGAGTGGTGTGACAGGATTCCGTAATGAGCAACGCTGATGTCTATCGCCCCAACTCCAACCTCGTTTTTGGAGGATTTGGAATATTGATGAGCGCTCTTTTTACTTGGTCGAGTTTCTACCAAGGTGACACCACAACTATCGCGACTAGCATTTGCATTTCCGCTGCGGTGATCGCGTGCGTCTACACATTCGTACTCCGCCCAAAAGTTACTTTCTATGACGAAGGGGTTGTGATCACCAATCCCTTGGAGAAAATCACGATCGGTTGGGCTGATGTTATTGATCTTGATTCCCGTTGGGCTTTGACGTTGGCCACAAAAGATTTCACCGTAAGTGCCTGGGCGGCCACCGCTCCAGGGAGGTATCACGCCAGAAATATCCACGTTAACGACATCAAAGGACTTGATGTCGATCTTGGTGGCTCCATGAGATCCAATGAATCCCCACGTTCCGACAGTGGCGCCGGCATTTACAGAGCTCGAGTGCGAATTGCTAAATTTAGAAATAACCCAAAATCGATCTCCCTCGAATCCAAGAGAGAGCGAGAAGTTACCTCTCTCGTATCCGGAGTGATCTTGGTAGTGGCTGCGATTCTGATAAACAGCTTCGGACATTAGCGCCACTACTTCTTTGTAGCGATCGCTCGTTCCGCGCTGCGATCTTTGCGCGAGATACGACGACGTTGACGAGGATCAAAGGCATCACGCAATCCATCACCGATAAAGTTAACGCAGAGCGCAATGATGATAATCAGCAAACCTGGGTACCAGAAAAGCCAAGGACGAGTTGTAAAAGAATCCTGATACTGGCTAATCAAGAGACCAAGAGATACATCCGGAGCTACTACGCCAAGACCTAAGTAACTAAGCGCAGATTCCAAAAGAATTGCTCCCGACATGATGAGCGTTACGCTCACGATAATCACGCCAATTGCATTTGGAAGAATGTGTTTGAAGATAATTCGACGGTTACTTGCACCAGCTACTCGAGCCGCATCCACAAACTCACGTTCACGTAGAGTCAAGAACTCTCCCCGCACCAATCGTGAAAGACCTCCCCAGGAGAGAATTCCGAGGAAGAACGCCAGAAATAGAATTCCCTTATTTCCAAAGTGGTAACTCACTACGCCGCCAAGAACGATGATTGGAATAGTAATGATGAAGTCGTTAATGCGCATCAAAACTGCATCAATCCAACCACGATAAAAGCCTGCGATAGCTCCGATAAAGATTCCAACGGCCGCTGCAACAAGGCCAATGACGACCATGACCTCGATGGAGCGCTCAGCTCCACGCATGACGAGCGAGAAGTAGTCGCGACCAAGATCATCTTGTCCGAATGGGTGATCTCCAAGTCCAAAACCTTTACCTGGAATCAAACTTAACGACGGGCAGCCAGGTAGTTCAATCGAGCAGCCGTTTGTGCGCAAGACGGGAAGATCGGTGATCTTGTACTTCCACCATCCCCCGTAGCCAATTCCAAAGATTTTAAAACCTAAGGTACTGAAGACGAAGGTGACGAGGCTAAAGAGGACAATCAGTGAGACCATGGCGCCGCGATGGCGAAAGAAGCGCTTGAGAACGATCTGACCCTGGCTTAAACCTTCGGTCTCCTTGTTGAAGATATCTGAGCTCGCAGATTCCGCTACAACTTTGGAACGACGTGAAAATAGTGCCATTATTTTTTACCTACCACTCTGATACGAGGATCTAAGGCTGAATAAAGCAGATCTGCCACCAAGTTGGCTAGGACAGCCAGAGTGGAGACGATGAGCGAGACACCCATCAAAAGATTGAGATCTGAAGTATCGATAGCTGTGATGAAGAGAGTTCCCATCCCTCGCCACGCAAAGACGCGTTCGGTGATGATTGCTCCGCCGATAATTCCTGCGATATCTACAACCACGATGGTCGTAATAGGGATCAAGGTATTTCTGAATGCGTGACGCATAATCACGGTGCGTTCGGAAAGTCCTTTTGCTCGTGCGGTGCGAATGTAATCCTGGTTCAAGACCTCCAACATCGTTCCACGGGAATAGCGAATGTAACCCGCCATGGAGATCAAAATAAGAGCGATTGTCGGAAGGACGAGGTGGAGAACAGAATCTAAGAAGGAGAACCAGAAATTGCCAGACGGCAAGAGGTCATTTCTCTGACCAATGGTGGGAATGGGGCGCTGATGGATTGCATCGGTATTGATATATGGAACCCAAGTCTTCATCAACTTATCAATCAGGAAGAGGAGTCCGGCTAAAACCGAAGTGATAATGCTGGTACGAGTTACAGCTCTGCGATCCACCTTCGCAAAGTAGAAACTGACACCGATTGCAATCGCGATCGTTACTACCAACATAATCAAGATCGTGAGCAAACTTGCATACTTCTTCAAAAAGTACTCAACCGGGAAGTAGAGAACAAAACCAACTACCACAACAGTCAATGAGGAGCGAAGCGCGGCCTTATTGGCTAAGCCGGTAGAGATAAAAGTAATTGCGAAGGCAAATCCAATTCCGAGAGCAAGCATCATGATGGGGCCTAGGCCAGGATGTGTGAACCACTTCGTCAAACTGAGTAGAGCGAGAAAAACCCCGGTTGATGCGGCTGCGATTGCAAAGATTGAGATAACTTTCTGACGTGAACCGCTGATAACAGCAGCCCAAAAGACTCCAGAAACTATAGAAGCAACGATAATCCAGGTTGGAGCAATCGAACCGTTCAGCAAGAAGTTATTGAAACTGATCGCCAAGTAGGCCTTCAGCAGTACTGCGACCCAAAAGATTGGCAGGGAGTACATCAAGAAAGCGAAGAAGGTGAGCGCATAGTCAAAGCGACTGTATTGACGTAATGCAGAGATAATTCCAAAGCCAATTCCAATCAAAATAGCCAAGACCGTTGATAGCAGGATTAGGCGGATAGTTACTGGAATAGCTTCCAAAATATAGGTACTTACAGGATTGCGATCACGAGTGAGGCCTAAATTGAAATGGCCAACAAAAATACCAAGTACTCCCTTGAGCCAGAGGAAGTAACGCGCTGGAGGTGGCACATTGAGATTAAGGTTTCGAATCAGAGAGGCTAGCTGCGCCTTAACGTGAGGGTCCGTGCTTCCTCGAAGGGCTTGGGAAGGGTCTCCTGAGTATCCCTGTGCAATATAAACGAGAAAAGTCGATCCAAAAAGGATGACGAGCAACGCCGATATACGCCGACCAATATAGGCGAGCATAAATTCCTCTGTTCTACTCAAGAGATAAAACTCTAAGGTCTAATTAAATACTAAATTAATAAGAAGTGGTGCCAGAGATTATCTGGCACCACTTCTATCCCCTAAGGGTTTACTACTAAGAAGCTCATTTTAAAGTGAGCTCGGTTCAACCAAGAATTTGCTCGAAGCAGATTCTTAGAAGTGCCAGGTCCAGAAGTTCCAGAAGAGGCTTGGTGATAGTGGCGCCGCGACAACGTTTGAGAGCTGTGAGTTGAATGCGGTGACTTCTGGGTTCTGGAAGATACCCAAGAAGAATGCATCCTTCGCAACAGCTTGCTCAATCTGAATGCGCAAACGTGTGACTGTTGAAGCAGGAAGTGTTGCAGATTGAAGAGCTACGCAAGCCTTATCGATCGCTGGATCGTTAATACCTGTGTAGTTCGATCCACCAGTTGACTGGAAGATTCCGCAAGCCTGAGCATCCTGAGGGTTTGCGGTCTGATCGAAGATGAAGAAGTGAGCGTCGTACTGAGTCGCCGTCAACTTTCCACCCCAACCAGCTGTAGCTGGTGCTGTGACCTTGAAACCAGCTTGTGCTTCTGCGGCGATGATCAAGGCTGCCTCAGAGGTACGGCGTGTGTTTCCTGGTGAACCCCAGAGAAGGTTTACTGCGACAGGAGTTGTCTTGCCTGCCGTTGGGTACCACTTCTTAACTAACTTAAGAGCAGCAGCGGTACGTGCAGCCTGGGTACCTGTGTTGTAAGCGGCCATTCCGTTAAGAGCAGCGGTA
>CANCUC010000054.1 GCA_947381255.1 Actinomycetota bacterium | reverse complement strand
CCAGAGAGTCGTCGTCCAAGTGACCCTAAGCGAACCTTGGTTGTAAAAGAGGCGAAGGAGAATAACCTCAAGAGCATCAACGTCACCTTCCCATTGGGGCAGTTCGTTGCTGTCACAGGCGTGAGTGGATCTGGAAAATCAACGCTCGTCAACGATGTCCTTTACTCAGTGCTCGCTAATAAACTCAATGGTGCGCGTATCGTTCCAGGGCGCCATCGCACGATTACTGGAATTGATCACCTTGACAAAGTTGTTCACGTTGATCAATCACCGATTGGTCGAACTCCGCGTTCTAATCCAGCAACTTATACCGGCGTATTCGACAAGATTCGCGCTCTCTTTGCCGAGACCACCGAAGCGAAGATCCGCGGCTATCAGCAGGGACGCTTCTCATTTAATGTGAAGGGCGGTCGTTGCGAGAATTGCGCTGGCGATGGAACTATCACTATCGAGATGAACTTCTTGCCAGATGTCTATGTTCCATGCGAGGTCTGCCATGGTGCGAGATATAACCGCGAAACACTAGAGGTGCATTACAAAGGTAAGACCATCGCGCAGGTACTCGATATGCCGATCGAAGAGGCATCTCACTTCTTTGAATCTGTTCCTGCTATCGCTAGATATCTCAAGACTCTTAATGATGTTGGTCTTGGCTATGTTCGCCTCGGACAATCTGCTCCGACGCTTTCAGGTGGAGAAGCACAGCGCGTGAAGTTAGCAACGGAGTTACAACGTCGCTCAACGGGACGAACCATTTACGTCCTCGATGAACCGACAACCGGCTTGCACTTCGAAGATGTCCGGAAATTGCTCTTGGTTCTCAACCGTCTAGTTGATTCAGGAAACACTGTCATTGTTATCGAGCACAATCTTGATGTCATTAAATCTGCCGATTGGGTTATCGACATGGGTCCCGAAGGTGGAGCTGGCGGCGGAACTGTGATTGCTGAGGGCACTCCTGAGTTAGTCTCAAAGAACACAAAGAGTTACACCGGAAAATTCTTGGCGGAAGTGCTCAAGTAACTGTGTCTAATCCAGCGGATTATCGTCCGAGCAATATTCCCACCGAGCCAGGTGTATATCGCTTTTACGATAAGGACGATCGGGTCATCTATGTAGGTAAGGCTAAGAACCTCAAGAATCGTTTGAACTCCTACTTTGGTTCGAATTTGGCAACCAAAACTCATCGCATGGTCCATACCGCCGTCCGTGTGGACTGGACGATTGTCGGGACAGAGATAGAGGCGCTGGCTCTAGAGTTCACCTGGATCAAATCCTTCAATCCACAATTCAATGTGCAATTTAAGGATGACAAGACTTATCCCTACCTCGCAGTCTCTCTTTCAGAACAGTACCCACGGCTCTTCGTTTCGCGCCAGAAGCATGTCAAGGGAAATCGTTACTTCGGACCCTTTACGAATACCTGGGCACTTCGTGGAACGGTAGAAGTTCTTCAACGCTCCTTTCCAGTTCGCGCCTGTACCCAATCAAACTTCAATCGCGCCGTGGCTACAAAACGACAATGTCTCTTAGGCGATATCGGCAAATGTTCAGCGCCGTGTGTAGATTGGATTACCGAAGAGGAACACACCGCTCTGGCAAAGCAGCTGGTGGCGTACCTTGATCGCAACCCAACAGATATTGCAGAGTCAGTTCAGGCGGATATGGAGCGAGCTGCCGAGAATGAAGAGTTCGAGCTAGCTGCGAAATTACGCGATCAACTCACAGCTCTTGGCAAGACCACGGAGTTCACTGAGACCTCACTCAACAATAATTTCTCTGCCGATCTAGTTGCGATTCACGAAGAGGTGACTCATGCTGCCGCCTCACTCTTCTCGATAAGGGCCGGACGAATCATCGCCTCACGTGCATGGATTATTGATCTCTCAGATGTGCTAGAAGGTGAAGATGTAATTTCGGCGGCTCTTGCCAAGATTTACATTGAAAGTAAGGTTCCGAGCGAGATTCTGGTTGATAGAGAACCCTCAGATCTTGAATCGCTTACGGGATGGTTGGCTGGGATTGCGAACCATAAAGTTTCGATCTCAGTTCCACAACGTGGCGAGAAATATGAAATGTTGCGGACTGTGGCTCGTAACGCCAATCAAGCGCTTATCCAATACCTGAGTAAGCGTTCAAATGATGTTGCAGTAGTTGGTCGAGCGCTGGAGGAGATTCAAGAGGCGCTAGGACTCTTTGAGCTTCCACTCCGAATTGAGTGTTTCGATATTTCGAATATTCAAGGCAAACATATGGTTGCATCCATGGTGGTCTTCGAGGATGGGCAACCAAAGAAATCTGATTACCGTAGATTTGCGATTGATGATGATGCTGGCTTTGATGACACCAGAGCTATGAACCATGTTCTCACTCGAAGGATGAAGCGATATTTGGCGGAGCGAGATGTTGATGTTCAAGAGCTCAAGATGCAAGGGGGAGCGAGGCCAAAATTCGCCTACCCTCCACAGTTGATTGTCGTTGATGGAGGTGCGCCTCAGGTTAATGCCGCCTACCAAGCACTCGCAGCTTTAGGTTTGGAGAATATTCCCCTGGTGGGTTTAGCAAAAAGGTTGGAAGAGGTCTGGCTTCCCAATAACGGCGATCCGATTATCTTGCCTCGCCATAGCGAGGGTCTCTACCTGATGCAACGAGTGCGTGATGAGGCGCACCGATTCGCAATTACCTTCCATAGATCTAAGCGTTCGGCGGTAATGCTGGAATCGCTCTTGGATGAGATTCCGCTTCTTGGTGAGGTGAGGAGAAAAGCCCTTTTGGACCGCTTCGGTTCGGTGGGGGCGATTCGTAAAGCATCACTTGAGGAGATCGCTGCGGTTCCGGGAATCGGTGAGAAGATTGCCCTCATTATTAATGAATCTCTCCATGAGCAAGAGGAAGCAGCCCCCTCCATCGACCTGGGAACAGGTGAGATACGCGGATAGACTTGCTGGTATGAATGGCAAGGTAGTTGTTATCACCGGAATGAGCGGTGCGGGTAGATCCACCGTTGCTCACGCTCTGGAAGACCTTGGTTGGTATGTGGTCGATAACCTTCCCCCAGCGCTCTTAGCAAATCTCTGCGATATGGCTGCAAATACCGCTTCGCGGATAGCGGTCGTTATCGATGTTCGAGGTCGAGAATTCTTTGGCACTCTGAGTAGCGCCTTAAGTGAGATTGCAGAACGAGGAGTTGAGCGACAAGTTCTCTTTGTAGATGCAAGTGACGATGTTCTCGTACGACGCTTTGAATCAACTCGTCGCCCGCATCCATTGCAAGGTAACGATCGAATCGTCGAGGGAATTTCTAAGGAGCGGGAGAGACTTCGCGAAGTTCGTTCCGTCTCTGATGTCTTGATCGATTCCTCGGCACTCAACATTCATCAGTTGGAGCAGAAGATTGCAGAGTTATTTGCGACCTCTTCAACCGCGGATTTGCGTGTGAATGTGCTCTCCTTCGGATACAAATATGGAATCCCAGTCGACGCAGATTTAGTAGTTGATTGTCGTTTTATTGCAAACCCCCATTGGGATCCACTGCTACGTCCGCTCACTGGGTTGGATGCGGCAGTCTCTGAGAGAGTATTGAGCACGCAGAATGTTCAGGATTTCTTAGCCAAATACCAATCTCTCTTTGAAACAATGGCGGAGGGATTCTTTACAGAAGGTCGAAAGTACCTAACGCTTGCAATTGGATGTACCGGTGGAAAGCATCGCAGCGTCGCAATCTCTGAAGAGCTTTCACGATTGTTTAATGAGCGCGGAGTAATTGGTGAACGACGAATTGAAGCAACTTCAATTCATAGAGATCTAGGACGCGAACTTTAGAATATGTCTGAAGCAAAGGTAGTTTCTCTCGGTGGCGGACATGGATTGGCGGCGACTCTCACCGCTATGCGCGGAATTACATCTGACATCACAGCTGTAGTCACAGTTGCCGATAACGGCGGATCTAGCGGCCGCTTGCGAAGTGAGTACGGCTCACTTCCTCCAGGAGATTTACGTATGGCTCTGGCCGCCCTCTGTAGTGATGATGACTGGGGCCGTGGCTGGGCAAATGTGATGCAGTACAGATTTGCAGGCTCGAGTGAATTAAATGGCCACGCCCTCGGTAATTTATTAATGATGGCTTTGTGGGATATGGATGGGGATGCCGTTGAAGGTATTAAGCAGGTAGGAAATCTGCTTCGCATCATCGGACAGGTTCTTCCGATGTCACTTGATCCACTCGATATCGAAGGAACGTTTAGTACCGCATCTGGTCGCAAAATTGTTCGAGGTCAGGTGCAAGTTGCCACAACAAAGGGTCGCATCGAATCGCTCCGCCTCATTCCAGAAACTCCACGGGTCACTCCGCAGGTGCTTACTGCGCTATCGAGTGCAGAATGGATAACCATTGGCCCTGGTTCATGGTTCTCAAGCGTGATGCCTCATCTCTTACTTCCCGAGCTGGCTAACGCCGTGGTCAATTCCCCCGCTAAGCGCATCATGGTTCTTAACCTTCCCGAACCCGATTCTGTTGATGAGTTTGCAGGCTCATCCGCGGCAGATCATTTGGAATTTGTTCTTGCGCATACACCGCACCTGCGCATCGATTACGCGATCGTCGATCCCGCGGCGATAGAGAAGAACTCCAAACTTCAAGGAATGGTTGAGGGTTTGGGTGGAGAGTTAGTCATAGCACCACTCGCGCAATCGCCCGGCAGTTACCACCACGATGTAAAGAAACTTCGTTCAGTTTTCGCACACATTATCGAGTGAACCCTGCTTAGATTGCCGCATGGCAATGACAGCATCGGTGAAGGATGAGTTGAGTCGACTCAACGTCACTAAACCGTGTTGCCGGAAGGCTGAAGTTTCGGCCCTTCTTAGATTTGCTGGGGGATTGCATATCGCATCCGGAAAAATTGTTATTGAAGTAGAGCTTGATACCGCGCAAACCGCACGCCGTCTGCGAAAAGATATCTCTGAAATATATGGACATGAGAGTGAACTTTCCGTGCTCTCTCCGAGCGGACTTCGTAAAGGAAGCCGATACGTAGTTCGAGTCGTTTCCGAAGGTGATGCTCTGGCGCGACAAGCAGGACTTATTGATGCAAACGCTCGACCTATTCGCGGATTGCCACCACAGGTTGTTTCATCGGGAATATGTGATGCTGAGGCCGCATGGCGCGGAGCATTCTTAGCGCATGGTTCATTGACAGAACCTGGAAGATCTTCAGCGCTTGAAATTACCTGTCCTGGACCGGAAGCTGCTCTCGCACTTGTTGGCGCCGCCCGAAGGTTGGGAATTGCTGCAAAGGCTCGTGAAGTTCGAAGCGTAGATCGCGTAGTAATTCGGGATGGTGATGCCATTGGTGCGCTGCTCACAAGACTCGGTGCACATGAGAGCGTTTTGGCTTGGGAAGAGCGGAGAATGCGCCGAGAGGTGAGGGCTACCGCTAATCGTTTGGCTAATTTTGATGATGCAAATCTCAGACGTTCGGCGCGCGCGGCGGTCGCAGCAGCAGCTCGAGTTGCAAGAGCCCTCGAGATTTTGGGAGAAGAAATTCCCGGACATCTCAAAGAGGCCGGGGAATTACGCATAAATTATGGACAGGCGAGCCTAGAAGAGCTCGGTTCACTCGCATCCCCACCCATGACTAAGGATGCAATCGCAGGTCGAATTCGTCGCTTATTGGCGATGGCCGATAAGCGTGCCCACGATTTAGGCATCCCAGATACAGAGGCGGGGCTTAGCCCAGATTTATTGGCTGAATAGGCTACTGATAGGATTTTGCCATCACAATGTGGTGATTCGTTTCCTGAGTTAGACCAAATTTACTGGTTTATGACAATTCAAAATTTCTTCAGAAGGTGGGATTAAAGTGATTCGTGTTGGAATTAATGGTTTTGGACGTATCGGACGTAACTTCTTCAGAGCAGCTCTTCTTGCAGGAGCGGACTTTGAGATTGTTGGAATCAACGATCTCACTGACAATCACACCCTTGCCCACCTTCTTAAGTACGACTCAATCCTTGGTCGCCTAGGTCTTCCTGTTACCTACACCGATGATTCAATCACCGTTGG
>CANCUC010000053.1 GCA_947381255.1 Actinomycetota bacterium | reverse complement strand
ATGCGGCTCTGGTCGCGTTAATGTTGCGCTGAATATATGGAGCCTCTTTATTAGATTCACTTGGCTTCACGGTGAATTGCTGGATAAAGGCAGGGTCGATACCTGCAATCAAGAGTGAAGAGACAACCATCAAAACAACGCCTGCTGCTGGAAGTACCCATGAGCGACGGATGATGTTGGCAAAGAAGAGAAGGGCACAGATAACCGCGATACCCGCCAAGATTGATTTAGCTGGAAGCAGTGCATTTACATCTGTGTAGCCAAGACCTGTGAAGAGATTGCCTTGGTGAAGGGCCAGGTCATAGCGATCGAACCAATATGCCACTGCCTTAATCAGTACAAGCACTCCAAGTAGAACTGAGAGTTGAACGCGGGCCGCAACAGTTGTGCGATCTTGACTTACCTGAGGGCGAATTCCGCCATAGACGTAATGCATACCTGCGGTTGCGATAAGCGAGATAAGAATTGTTGAGATCGCCCAGCCAATGAGCGATTCATACATCGGCAACTTAAAGGCGAAGAAGGAGATATCGAGATGGAACTGGGCATCTTTTGTTCCAAATGGAGTTGAGTTCTTAAATTGCAGCCAGGTCTCCCAGAGCTTTGAACCAGAAGTTCCAGCAAACCAGAAGATCACTACTGCGATTGCGGCCAACACATACTTCTTGATGGGTTCAATCTGTCCGCGGTAGCGCTCTAAATTATCTGGCTCCACTGAAATCGGAACATAGATGGGACGCCGGCGATAGGCCAACGCAATATTTGTTGTGACAAAGGCTGAGGTGATTAAACCAAATGCAATAAAGAGTTCAATCTTGGTGAAGAGAGTCTTGCTCCATACGCTAGTAAAGCTAACTGAGCGGAACCATAAGAGATCGGTATAGAAACCGGTGAGCGAGACCAAGATGGCGATGATCACGATCAAAGCGATGATCACATAACCGAAGGGACCTATTCCGCCGCGTTGCCCTGGCTCGCGAGGAGGGCGTGGAGGCCGCGGGGTATTAAAAGGGTTATTGGGAAATTGGAAAGAACTCATGGAAATACTCTAGTGCTCGGAATCAGGCCCCCGCAGAGTCTGTTGGAAGAGGTTGAACTTATCTACCGAGCGATTCGTCTCGTTTTGGAACTTATCTTTGTACTTAGATGTCCAAACGACATATCCAATCGCCACACTCACCAGCACCACGGGAACTGCCCACCAGATCAGCGCAGCAAAGGCGCTGGAGGTTGCGTGCGCGGTCGCCGCGCGTGTGATTACAACCTGTGAGGCGAGCGGATGGGTCATAGGACCACTTTAGCCCAGCGATAGTAGATTTTCCCTGCGATAAGTGGGAAGTAATGCGGAGAGAAAATTGTTCTCTCTCTTAATGGTGCCTCATCGGTGAGCGCACTTCGTACGTGAACGTTATCTGAGAGTGAGAGGGTGAATCTGTGAGTGGTTTTGGATTCGTTCCAAACGAGGGTTTCTTCAACGCTGGAACAGCTGGTGCTGAAGGTGTTCCAATGCTTCAACCTGCAGTCATGCGCGATGCTGCTCGCAAATTCTTAGCAACTCATAACGACCTACCAATCGGACAAGCTGACGCCAAAAAGGCCCAAGAAGCTATTGATATCGCAAACACCTGGATTGATCAGCACACTCAATTTCCTGTAACCGCTGCGAATGCAGATGTAGCGTGGAGTCGTAAGGATTGGATTGATCATTCAGTTGCTGGTTGGCAGAAATTGGTCGAGCCTCTCGCTGAGGGCATGGTCGAAGCGCTGGGTAAGGTCCTGAAGGAGATGGGGCAACAAACTTTAGATCCAGAGGATTTAGAGGGCGTTGATCTTGGCGCACTTGGTGGTTTGGGTGGCCTCAACGCTCTAGGCGCTGGTGCAAATGGTGAGATGAATTTCTTACCGATTATGCGCTCCTTTATGGGTCAGCTCATTGCCACTCAACTCGGAACATCAATCGGAACACTCTCAATTGGATTGACCGGCTCACAAGATGCCGCAATTCCACTCTTCGAAAAATCAGGTGCGCATTTAATCCCACAGAACATCACGCTCTGGGGTGAAGGCTTAGAGATTCCTGAACAAGAGATTGCGATTTACATGGCACTTCGCGAGGTTGCTGCACAACGCCTCTTCTCACACACACCATGGCTATCAAGTTACATCCGCGAACTTATTCAAAGCTATGGCTCTGGAATCACCGTAGATATCGAATCAATTCAACGCCAGGCAGAAAGTGCGATGAGCTCGGGTGAACTTGATATAAACAATCCCGATTCCATTACGCTCGCCATAAACCAAGGCATGTTCCAACCAGAACAGAGCGGCGCACAAAGCGCTGCACTTGCAAAACTTGAGATGACATTTGCACTTATTGAGGGATGGATTGATCACATTACATATCTCTCTGCAAAGGATCGCTTACCATCACTTGCATCCTTGCAGGAGAGTTATCGTCGAACCAGAATTGAGAGCGCACCAACGCAACGTTTATTTGCGATGCTCCTTGGTTTACAGATCTCTCCACGATTGAGTCGTGAGTGTTCACATTTCTGGAATGAGATTTATGAAATCAGTGGTGGAGCAGATGGTGGAGTTGAGATTCGCGATCATCGTTGGGAAGACTCAGCGCTTCTACCAACCGCTGCCGACCTAGCTGATCCGGCGAAATTCTTGGCAAGCACCACAGTGCCAGATGATCTCTCTGGACTTATTTAACCCTTCCATTAAAAGGGCGTAAAAAAGCCAAATCCTCGGCCGCACGATTTGATGTCTGCCTTCCCCTTGCATACATCAAACGGTTATCCGAGGACTTGGTGAGTGAAACTTATGCCAACTTGGCTCGAATACCAAAAAGAAATGCCACAATTCTCATCAGAATCTTGTTGATAAGTCTGTGGAGAAACGGGGGATAACTCTTGGAAGCGGTGGATAATTTTCTTCAGGTCTCGCTCTTTGAAGATAGCCTCCCCGAGATGATTACCGAACCCCGCAAGAGTCAGAAGTTTCTGCGCATCAAATCAGAAAAGGGATTACCTGAAAACCTCCCTGAATTCCGTGTAATTCGCAGCTCTCGACGTAAACGCAGCATCAGCGCGCTTCGCCAAAATGGAATTATTGAGATCCATATCCCAGATCGCATGAGCCGTAAGGATGAGATCGCCGTCATCCCGGAGATGATCGAGATAGTGCTCCGCCGGGAAGCTAAGAACCGCTCGAGTGATGAAGTTCTCACAACCATGGCCAATGAATTGCTCAAAAAGTACCTGCCTGACTTCCACGAAAGACCAACAGCGATTACCTGGCGATCTATGCGCGAGCGCTGGGGTTCATGCACGACCAGCGATGGCACCATCCGCATCTCTCTTCGCCTCAATGGCGCCCCTGATTATGTGGTGGGCTGCGTGGTGATGCATGAGCTGATTCATCTACGCGTGCCTGGACATGGAAAAGATTTTCATGAGTATTTGGCGCGCTATCCCGATAGAGAACGGGCAGAGGCCTTCCTCGAGGGCTTTGAGGCGGGTCTCAGCGCCCTGCCTGATCTCAGCTAGCAATTACCTGCTCTTCCTCCGCGTGAGCGCGGTGAGCCCGTAAAAACGGACATTTCGCCCCTTTCGGACCTCTTTGACACATCTCCCCGCATAAATGAGCGTCAAATCCCCCTATCCAAGCGTGGCGCGGGTATCGTGCTCTTGTACACACGCTCGCAACGGGAGGCTCCCGAAGCTTTGAGTGTGTGGCGATGGGAGGGTCACTATGGCTGAGGAATACAAAGGCGAGGCCTACTGCGTTAAGTGCAAAGAGAAGCGTTCCTTCGAAGGTCATGTGAAGGTTTCAGAGTCTGGTCGTCGTATGGCGCAAGGAATCTGTCCTGTTTGTGGCACAAAGGTCAACCGCATCTTGGGTAAGGCTTAACACCTCACTCAATCTTCTCTTGATGAAACAAGAGTTCTCTTGATTTAACAAGGTAGGAAAGTTTAGAAAAAGCTCGGATCACCCTCACCTATGCGTGAGGGTGATTTTTTTATCCCCAGATTTCCTCAAGGAGAAATATCTGCGGGCGATTCAGTACATCCTTCGCAGATGGCTAGAGAATCTAAGAGAGCGATCGCCGAAAATTCATATCTACACCTCAAACCTGGAGTCACTTTGACGAAGCGAGGTGCGAGTTACACCCTCGGCTTGCCGACCCATGGAATATGTATTGAGGAACCCCTGCAGGTGCAGATGGTTCGCAGTCTCAACGGTCAACAAACGTTGCGCGAGATCTCGCGCGGGCTGATGTGGGAACTGCCGTTACTTATGGATTTTGCTCATACTCTCTCCGAAGCCGGATTAATCGATGAGGCTCCTCTCCCCCTAGAACTTCCCTCACCTAAGAATGGTGATCTGAGTGCAGAGTTGATGCGCGCACGGTTGAGCGCCGAGCTCTCACTTCTGACCCATCGAACTTCTCACAGCGGTGGCGGGCGGGATGAGTTCGCAGATCGCGCACACTTTCGAATTCTGATTTCAGGTGAAACTCGTTTAGCACGCCACCTCTTGGTAGCGATGCACGCTTCAGGTTTTACATCAACACGTTTAATTCCAAGGGCACATCTCCCCCATCACCTCACCTCCGATGATGTCTGCGGCATAGTTGTACGCCCTGAAGATATAGGAAAGTTACGCAGCACATTCACCGACGATTTGATTCGAGGTGCTCAAATTTCAAAGCCAGAGGTGGATGCTGGCGTCAGGCCGGATTTAATAATCTCAACGGTCCCCATCGAGTGGGATTACATTCAACGATGGATGAGTGAGGGCAGTCTTCACCTACAGATAAATCAGATCATTGGGCGTGAGATTGAGATTGGACCTCTGGTGATGCCTGGCAGGGATCCATGCCTGCGATGTGTTCGATTAACTAAAGGCGATAACGGTACTGATGTAAGCCATGAATATATTCGCAGCCAGGCTCCAACAGCTGCGATCTCTTACATCTCTGGTCTTATTGCACTCGCCATCGGTGAATACTTTGCGACCGGAGAGAGTCTGTTGCGCGCAACTTCGCACTGGTATGACTTGTTAGCACCGCTGCGCGCGCCAGATATTCGACATTGGAACTTCCACCCCGAGTGTGGTTGCCAATGAATTCTTTCCCGAAATTAACTGGCGAGCGCTTCGTCATCTGACTCACACTCCTTGTTGGTGATTGGATTGCTTGTAACTAGGTTTGTTGAAAGTGGGTTAAGACGCGGACGACCAACGGTGCGCTTTGAAGCGACTACCTGGCCTTCTACGAATAACTCTCCACCCCATACACCGCAAGGCTCCTGCCTGGAGAGCGCGCCCTCTAAACAAGCGGCCTTCATTGGACACTCTCCGCAGAGCGATTTTGCGAGAGTAACGCGCGGCGCTGATTCATCGAAGAACAATTCAGGATCTGCGTTGTGACAGGGTAGAGAAATATCTCCAGTCACTTCACTTAGCCCAATCATTGATCCATCAGCCCACCCGGGTACTAATAGTTCACTGAAGAGAACAGCCACTGTTCTCACCTCCTCTTTCTTTTCCTTATCTATTTCTGCTTTGGGTATTTGGTCTTATCTATTTTTTCTCGGGGTAAAAGAAAAGGACCGCTCATCCGATTGGATGGCGGTCCCTGGTGGGTCTCTTCGAGTTATCGAATAGAACTCCAGGTTCCGCGCAGTCCATAGGCTGCAAAATTCTTGGTTGCCCAGAACTTTGAGGCGTAGGCATGAGCGTGTGTTGTTGTTGCAGTTGAGCTCATGAGGGCAGGATGCAACGCAGCACGTGTGGTGCTGGTGCTTAGTGTTGTAAACACATCCGCCTCCTATATCGCTCGTTCTTTATCTGCCAGATGGCAGTTGCATAAGGGTACGGGGCTAAGACCTCGCCCCGCAACCTAATTAACGGTTAATAATCCCTGAAGGAATTCACTCGGGGTGCCCGAGTAACTCAGGTGAACAGTCCTTCGGGCCCGGGTAAGCCCAACGTAGAAGAGTCTGCGCTCCTCCTCGGTATCTGCCCCCATGGGCAGGATTCCCTCATTCACTCCGACCAGAAATACGTGATCCCA
>CANCUC010000052.1 GCA_947381255.1 Actinomycetota bacterium | reverse complement strand
TGGGTACCGAAGAAGACACGAGGGAAGACGAGTAGAAGTCGCAAGGGATTAACTCGATCGACAACCATTACATCCAATAGGCCATCATCATGGATCGCGTGAGGAACAATCTTCATTCCTCCACCATAACTTGTTCCGTTTGCCACACAGACAAGCATGGCCCTCTGGGTGATAATTTCCTCATCTATCTTCAAGGTGAAGTCGATCGCTCGAAACCTCCAAATTTCAAGCAAAACAGCGATGATGTATTTGATTGACCCTTTTATAACTTTGAAATTGTTGGCACGTTCATTTACTACCGAATCAAATCCGGTGCTCAAAATTTGAACAAATGGGGTGGAGCCATCAGTGTGTTCGATTTGAGCCACATTAATATGGTGCGGAGTTCGACCCGATGGAAGTTCGAGAATCTTATGGAGTTTCTCCCCATGCAGACCAATGGTGCGAGCAAAATCATTTCCTGTACCGGCTGGCACTACGAGCAAAGGCAGGTTGTGCTTCAGAAGGTTCGGCAATAGATCGTGGATTAATCCATCTCCCCCTACACAGATGAGATATTCAAAATCATGGATGGCGCAGAGTGCATCCATTTGAGAAAGTGACTCTTCAAGCGAAGGCGCTTCAATAAAGTGGATCTCATGTTTTTCTTTTGCGAAATGGGCGCGGACTCGACCGCCAATGCTCGCCCCTTTGCCACCACCCGATTTGGGGTTGATGACTGCTAGCGCTTTCACTCTACGATCTTAGAAGCCCGGCGACGATCATTGAGCAAGGCGATGCCGCCAGCCGCGAAATAGAAACCAACGAGAGGAAGCGCGAGTAATCCCATCGTTAGCGGGTCGCTAGTTGGAACGAAGGTCGCCGAAAAGAGGGTGATTCCAAAGACTGAAAAACGCCACGGTTTCAAGATTGCTTTGCCGGAGAGAACTCCGCCGAAATTCAAAGCGACCAAAAAGACCGGAAGTTCGAAAGCCAAACCGAAAACCAGAATGAGATGGAGAACGAAGGTGAGATAGTCGCTGAACTTAATCAGGTTTGTAAGCGTCGTCGGAGTGAAGCCAAGCAGAACCTTGATTGCTAGCGGCAGGATCCAATATGCCAGAGCCGCCCCCGCAACGAAGAATGGTGTGGCCGTGGCAATAAAGAGAATCGAATACTTCTTCTCGCGCTTGTGGAGAGCCGGCGCCACGAATGCCCAAAGTTGATAGAGCCAAATTGGCGAGGCGAGAATTACTCCGGTAACAATGGCGACAGAGATTTGAAGGTTTAGTGGTCCAAGAACACCATCAATATATAAAACTCCACAGTGATGCGGCGTTGAAGCAGCTCGCGAAAGGTTGCAAACTGGTCTGGTAAGAATTCGGACAATGGTGGAGTAGAAAATCCAACCTACTGTTCCAAATACCGCGATTGATAGGGCAGAACGGACAGTCCGTTTGCGGAGCTCTCGAAAGTGCTCCAGTAACGGCATCCGACCACTATCTTCAGTGGCCACCGACTACTTCCTAGTTAGAGGAAGCGGAAGAAGAACCGTCTTCGGTCTTCTTCTCATCTGTAGTCTTTAGCTCGTCTTTGAAGATGCGAAGAGATTTTGCAACGGACTTCGCTGAATCAGGAAGTCGCTTTGCTCCAAAGAGGACTACAAAGACAAGTACGACAATAACGATGTGCCAAGGCTTAAGGTCTCCCATTTAACTTCCAATCTCGAGGTGGCGCAATCCTACCTACAAATACCTAGAGCGTTACTTCTAGGAGTAATTCAGTAAGGCTGCGCGAGTTATTTCATCTATTTCCTGCGCTAAATCTACTGGTTTTACAACGGTAATTCTGCCTGGCCAAGAAGATATAACCCGCTTGATCCAATCAGAGGAATTCACTTTAAGGGTGAGGAAAAAGGCGCTGTTAACCTCCCTTGAAGAGGTAACAATTTCGTTATGTTTTTCGAGGAAGAAGAGCCCATCCTCCCCCATCTCAATCTCTATCTCGATATTCGTGTGAGAATCAAAATTGGCGCGATTGGCAAAATTAGAATCCACATCCCCCAGCGTTAACTCAATGATCCGGTCAATTCGAAAGGTCCGAACCTCCGCATCGCTTTCCATCAACGCCTGGATATAACCGATTCCATCTTTGAAGAAGAGCTCAACCGGGAAGACGGTTCTAGTGGTTACGGTGTCACTCGATGCAGAGTTGTACGTGATGTGAATAAATCTCTCACTGCTTATTGCCGATTCCAGATCTTTTACTATGGGCGATTCAACAAGCCCATCTGCAATGGAAATAGCACGGGCGAAATCATCGCCGATGATCTTGCTTAATCTCTCTTGCAACTTCGAGATTGCTTCTCTTTCTGCGGGATCTTTCGCAATCTCAGAAAGGAGTTCGAGACCAAGTACCAGAGTGAGTGCCTCAGTCTGCGAGAGTGATCGTGGATGATCAAGAACTTGGGGATCCAAGACTGAGACATATTCAGGATCTTCATAATCAATATCGAGAAGTTCGAGGTGGGTATACCCCGGTAATCCGCACATATGTAGGAGGGTTAAATCTTTAGATATCTGGGCTGGGGTCGAATCAAATCGTTCAGCAATCTGAGTGATTGATAAACCGGGGTTAGCTGCGATGAAGGGGATCAGGTTTAAAGCGCGGCTGACGCGATCGAGTGCTGTCTCTTTCACAATTTACCCCTAAGCGCGACTTTGATCTCATCAACCTTATCTGAGGGAGATTCAATAATGATGTCGGGGCCAAACCAAAGAATCTTCTCGAGCCAATCTGATCCAAGTAAAAATTCAACACGATCCCATTCACCGTCGATATTCTGCACTGAGCCTTGCCTTCTTAGGCTTTGACACTTACCAATACGAATTCTGGCGATGAATTGCGTCGGTGTCTCGGGATGAAGCATGACCAGATGATCCGCTATCGAAAAATCAGTTGGAACCTCAAAGTTATCTGGCTTACTTTCAAAAGTAATGTCTGAAGTAATTCGGGCAACTTTAAAGACTCGGATGTCGGATTTATCTTGATCTAGGCCGACGATATACCAGGCCCCGCGCCACAAGGTGAGACCGTAAGGGGCTAGAGAACGTTTAGCAACGCTCTTGCTTCGATATATAAATGAGATGAGGCGGTGAGTGGTTATCGCTTCCCAGAGTGGCGCAAAGAGAGGTGTCTCATTCTCAAGTGAAATTAGCGAGGTGCCGAAATCTTCACGCAAGGCAGAACCGCTGTGGGCATCAATCTTTACAAGCGCAAGAGCACCGCTATCGGCAAATAATTGGTTGCGCCACATCTTTGAGGCGAGTGAAAGGTATGAGAGTTCGACTGGAGACAACTCCCCTAGATTAAGTTCGTAATCGCTTTCAAGAATCCGATACCCGAGCTCGTCGTCGAAGAGTGGATCATGCGAACCAACTTGTATATCAATTCCCAGAGCTCTCAGGTCGTCCTTATCTCTCTCAAACATTCGCTCTTTGGTTTCGGCGCTTCCTGTATATCCGGCTACCTGGGTAAATATCTCGTTCTTGCTGAGAAAACGCTTGGTGGCAAGCAAGGCCATCGTCAGATTTATGAGGCGTTCGGTCTTCTGATCTGACATGGTCCAACTCTAGGCGTTTGCTACTATCGCCACCTGATTTAATCGAAATTAATAGGGAGAGAATTAATGAATTTTCGGAAATCCACCACGCTACGAGCCTCTCTCGTCGCAACGGTTTCACTGGCTCTAGTGATTCCTTCACTCTCCCAAACCTCGTACGCCGCTACCGATTATTCTGGAAAGGTAAAAATGGGATCAACTGTATTGCCTACCGTTTCAGCCGATACGAAAGTAGCTCCAGTAATCGGCAAGCCAAGTGGCGCCGCTCCAACCACCCTGATTACTAAAGATATAACCGTTGGTAAAGGTAAGGCGGCAGTCAGCAGTTCGACCGTCACAGCGCAATACGTTTTGATGTCGTGGAAAACTGGAAAAATTGTTGAATCCTCTTGGACCTCGACATCAGCTCCAACATTTCCACTCTCTGGAGTAATCGTAGGCTGGCAAAAAGGCATCCCGGGGATGAAAATAGGCGGTCGTCGCTTGCTCGTGATTCCACCATCTCTCGCTTATGGCGCGACAGGACAAGGTCCAATTGGACCGAATGAAACTCTGATTTTTGTCGTTGATCTGGTTGCTGTTGCTGCTCCGGCTGGACCTACCGTCTTGCCCTCTGTTTCAACTGATACGAAAGTAGCTCCAGTTATCGGAAAAGCATCTGGCGCTGCACCAACAACTCTAATTTCTAAAGATATAACTGTCGGAACCGGAAAAGCAGCAATTAGCTCTTCGACTGTTACCGCTCAATATGTTGTTGCCTCATTTAAAACAGGAACCGTTTATCAAACATCGTGGACTGCGCAACCATTCACCTCTCCACTGAGCAATTTGATTCCAGGTTGGCAGCAAGGTATTCCCGGAATGAAAGTTGGAGGGCGCAGACTCTTCATCATTCCGCCATCACTAGCTTATGGCGCACAAGGCGCTGGAAATATTCCACCGAATGAAACTCTGATCTTCGTGGTGGATCTACTGGCAGTTAAATAACGGTCTCCTCTTCAGGTAAACCATAAGCACCCTTAGAAGGGCGGCGTCTGCGTAACGGGGCAACTACTCCCGGAGCCAGGCGCCGCGCTTGTATCAAGAACCCAGTGTGTCCAATCATGCGATGAACCGGACGGACAGCTAATCCTTCATGATGCCATTGGCGTACCAATGATTCGCTGCTCTCTGGTTCTGTAAATCGCCCACTCTCTTTAATCGCTTCCGCCATTGCTGACAATTGAGTTGTCGTTGCAACGTAGGCAAGTAGCACTCCCCCTGGATGAAGAACATCATCAGCAAGTTGTACACACTCCCAGGGGGCAAGCATGTCGAGGACGATGCGGTCATATTTCACATCAGTTGGTTTATCTTGTACCGAACCTAGAGTCAGCGACCAATTACTTGGTAGACCATTGAAATAATCCGTAACATTCTTGGTTGCGATATCGGCGAACTCCGAACGTCGCTCAAAAGAATCAACCGCTCCTTCTGGGCCAACGGCACGAAGTAATGCGATTGTGAGAGCGCCGGAACCCACTCCAGCCTCTAGAACGCGAACGCCCGGGGCAATATCTGCGAATCCAACGATCAGTGCGGCATCTTTAGGGTAAACAATGGTTGCTCCGCGCGGCATGGAAAGGACGTAATCTCCATATAGAGGTTTAAATGCGAGAAACTTTAAACCAGCAGTCGTTTCAACAACTGAACCTTGAGGTGTTCCAACAATCTGGTCATGAATTAACCAACCCTTGTGGGTATGCCACTCCCCTCCCTCTTTGAGAGTGATCGTGTGCAGCTTTCCCTTTGCATCGCTTAGTTGAACACGATCGCCATATTTAAATTCTGGTTGCATTTTCTTCCTCTTGACTCTCTTCTAAGTAAATACTCTCTAAATCTTCAAGGTGTAGTCCTACGAGATCACGTCTTATATGCAATCTAGGTGAAGGCGGATAGGTGATGATGTGCGGAATCCCTATGACAACAGCTCCACTTGCCAGTCCGGCATCGATTCCCGTCTTCGAGTCTTCTAAGACGATACATTTTTGGATATTCACCTCGAGGTGGTCTGCGGCCTTGAGATAGCTCTCCGGATTCGGTTTGCTGATTGAAACATCTTGACTGGAAACACTCGTTACAAATGTATTGGGCGGGAGTAGTTCGATCGCGCTATCAACTAACAACCTCGGACTGGCCGAAACAAGTGCCATTGGTAGGCCGCGACTTGTGAGTTCCTCTACCAATTCACGCGCGCCTAGCATAAATTCAAGGCCATTTTTGAATTGTTGGGCTACTAGTCGAATTAGCTCAGTCTCGAAGAAGAGAGCATCTTCGGCGCCACCCGAGAGGTTGGACATATATGCACCAACTTTAGGAAGTGGTCCGCCAATGCAATATGCCTGATCCTCATCGGTCCAGATATGACCATAGCGAAGCATCAACTCTTTTTCGGCAATCAACCAGTAAGGCTCTGAATTGATGAGCGTTCCATCCATATCAAAGAGAACGGCTTCGATTACTGATTGTTGAATACTCATACCGCGTTGAAGTACTTTGCTTCAGGATGGTGCACGATAATCGCGCTCGTTGATTG
>CANCUC010000051.1 GCA_947381255.1 Actinomycetota bacterium | reverse complement strand
CCGGCTTCGATGAAGCCCTCTAGATCGCCGTCCAGAACTCCCGCTGGATTTCCAACTTCATAGTCAGTGCGGAGATCTTTCACCATCTGATAAGGCGCAAGCACGTAAGAGCGCATTTGATTTCCCCATGAGCCAGAGTTATCGCCCTTGAGCGCATCCATCCGTGCGCGCTCCTCTTGGCGGCGGCGCTCTAGCAACTTGGATTGCAGCACAGCCATCGCCGTTGCCTTATTTTGAATCTGAGAACGCTCGTTCTGGCACGAGACAACAATGCCGCTTGGAATATGGGTGATTCGAACTGCGGAGTCAGTGGTGTTCACGCCTTGGCCACCTGGACCGGAAGAGCGGTAGACATCTACGCGGATCTCTTTCTCATCAATATCAATATGGTCTGATTGCTCAACGACTGGAACCACTTCAACTCCAGCAAAAGATGTATGTCTGCGGCTTTGCGAATCAAATGGCGAGATACGAACAAGTCGATGAGTTCCTTGCTCGACCGAAAGTTTTCCATAGGCATATGGAGCGCTGACGCGGAAGGTTGTGGATTTAATTCCTGCCTCTTCAGCATAGGAAGTCTCGAGAACATCGACCTTGTAATCATTGCGCTCGCAGTAGCGCAGATACATGCGGCTGAGCATCTCAGCCCAGTCGGCCGCTTCAACGCCACCTGCTTCTGAACGAATAGTCATGAGCGCATCACGCTCGTCATATTGACCACTCAATAAAGTTTGAACTTCGAGGTCGCCAATTGCGCGAGTGACGCTATCAAGTTCTGCACCGGCCTCGGTAAGAGCCTTCTGATCCTTATCCTCTTCTGCGAGCTCCAAGAGAACCGGGACATCCTCGAGTCTGCGACGAATAGTGGTAATTCGATTAATGGTGGATTGCACCCGCGAAAGTTTGCTCGTTACTACTTGAGCCTTCTCGGGGTCGTCCCAGAGATCTGGCGCGCTCGCCTCGGCTTCGAGCGAGATGGAGTCGGCCTGGAGCTTTGGAAGATCAAGCACCTTCTCAATGCTTACAAGGGTGGCATCAAGCGCCTTCACCTCTTGCAAGTACTCACGGGCTGCCATGGTCTAAGAGTAATGGTTTTAGCGATGTGAAATTATCCGCGCAGACCGCCGATTATGGAGGTGGCAGCAATAGTCGCTTTCACAACTGTTGTAGCGGAGCCAATGCCAAAGGGAAGTTGTAGTAAAACCGGGATTTCTGCCTCGAGTCCGACAGTTACCTCATCATTTACGCAGCTCCAATTGGTAATCAAAATCGATCGAGCACGCAGCTTTGCATTCGACATTTCATCGCCGAATGTCGCATAGGCCTTATCGCAATCGAGAGGAATGCGAAATTGCGCTCCATCTGCCGCAGAGTTATCCATGAGAATATTTCCCGAGTAGTACCGTGTAAGCGATATTTGATGAGCAGCTTTCGAAATCGCAACCTCTCCGATCTCCACAAGCTCTCGCTTAGCTAGAAAATTACTGGAGATATTAATCAACGCCAGAGAACTAACTAGCAAAACCATCGTTAGTGTAATCACCAGGATGATGAGGCTTCCTTTATCCCTCTCGCGCGAGGTGTTCATCGCCACGACTCCACGCCGACATCTGCTGTTTCGAACTTTCTAGGTGTTTTCATCTTTTTGACTCCACGCCGACATCTACCGTTTCGAACTTTCCAGGTGTGCTCATCGCCATGCATCCACTATCTGAATATCACTCGCGGAGAAGGTGGATTTTGTAGTTGGAATGAATCGAAGGAATCCACCAAGGGTTTGTCTGGTGCGAGAAATTGTCGCGGTCACTTTTACGCGACTGTCAGGAGTAAGACAGGGTGATGCTGAACATTCAACACGCAATGTAGGAACCTCTCCTATCCCGTGACGTGAAAGAACTTTTGATTCAAATAAATTGAGAACTGTTTGCATTCTGGCGCCTTCAAAACTCTCATCTCCACTTGTAATAAATGCTCTGGCGCTCTGTCTCGCAAGATTATGAAGATCGCTGGACAATGTGGAGTTTTCGTGGATCGCGCCAAGGTAGAGAATTATTGGGATCAGCAACGGCACCGCCAGAATCACAAATTCAACTACTGCGCTTCCCTCATCTTGTTGGAGGTGATTTTTTGGCTGAATCCGCAACCGCACAATCCTTGGGCGCCGAGTGGACTTCGCCCTCCTCCGAAAGCCGCTAAACATCACTCCTGTACTGCAATTCCCGCAGAGGTGAAACTCTCTCCCCCTGGAAGGAGCGGGGTCACGCCCGGAGTTCGACTTTCTCTCTCGCCAACGAGGACGGAGCCACCACCCGGTAGTGGAAGAGCGATAAGAGGTGAACTCCACGTTGCACGGCCTCCTGGATTCACACCTGAGGCGGAACCCATTGCGGCGTAGGCAACCGCCCCTTGCGTTGTTTGGTCGCTAACACTCCGTGAGTACACAGAGATACCCACTTGTGCGACGGTCAGAAAGAGAATTAACAGTGGTATCAAGGTGAGCGCGCTTTCAACGCTTCCGACATCGCTTTGGAGTTTGGATTTCAACCAACTCAATCTCGCTCGATCCAATTTTTCAACCAGGTATCGCTTCAATATTTTGTAGCTCTTACCGAATCGAATTCATAGAATCGAGTGAGTTCCTTAAAATTGAATCAATGCGAGGTGCGGCAAGAGTCCAGATACCGGTGACTAAACCAGTAGTCATAAGTACCACGAGTACCCACCCAGGAACATCCCCTCTATCGCTCACCAGATTCAATTTGATCAGGAGTAATCTCCGATGCAGACGATCGCGGTACTCATCGATATTCCCTTTTATTGTGCTCTTCATATCCGCGTTCCCTTTCGTGACGGTTTGCATTTCCGGATTCCCCTTGCGACCTTCTTCATATCCGCATTCCCCCTTGCGACCTTCTTCATCTCCGCACTCCCCCTTGCGACCTTCTTCATCTCCGCCTTCACCTTCGTAAAGGTCTTCATCTCCGCCTTCAACCTCGTAACGGTCTTCATCTCCGCCTTCACCCTTGTAACGGTCTTCATCTCCGCCTTCACCCCCGTATCGGTCTTCATCTCACTCCTCCTGCCTTAGTTTTTTCTCATCGGCAATTTCCGAATTGCTAAAACCCGACACCTCTTCCCAGTGCGAAGTAAGAGGGCCAAAGGGCGAAGAGAACAGATATTGGAAGAATGAGAAAGACCACCGGAATCATCAGTGCTATCTCCGCCTTACCGGCGGCAGCTAAGAGTCTGGATCTCTCCTCATTTCGAACTTCCTCAACCTGACGATTTACGACATCAATCAGTGGCGAACCTCTTTCGACCGCGATCATCAATGAATCACAGAACCGACGGACTAAAGGAGATTGAATCCGCGCACTTAGCAGGTCGAGGGCTTGCGAGAAATTCGCACCATGTTGAATCTGCGCAACTGCCTCTCGTAAGAGTTTGGAAAATTCACCATCAGTTCGTCGGCCGATGTGATCCAGCGCCGTTGCTGGACTCTGATTTCCCGCCAACAAAATCGCAAAGAGCTCCACGATGAGCGGAAACTCCAATTCAATCTCTCTGCGCGACTTCTTGCTCTCGCTCTTTACATTCATCGCCGTGTACCCGGTGAGAATTTCCTGTCGAAACTCCAACCAGAGAGTATGTCCTGCAAGAAAGAGAACTGGGAAGAGTGCGATAAGAGCCAGAAGAAACCTCACTGCCTGGCCCCCACAAAGATTCGAGGGACACTTTGAATTCGACCTACACGCGACATCCAGAGATAGGCGATGACGCTTAAGAGAACCCCAAGCACCAGAATCAGATTGCCGGCCGGAGTCTCAAAGGCTTTTAAAGTGGATGGCTGCGTCGAGAGAATAAGTAAGAGAATCCAGGGGGCGATAGCAGCCACCACTGCCGAGTTCTTAACCCAACCAAGCTTGGCATTTATCTCACCACGAACCGCAATATCACTTCGAATAAAGTCCCCCAACGTTCGAAGTGTTACCGCGGTATCGCGGCTCCCTGTCCCTCGCGCAAAATCCAGTACCTCGCATACTTGGTCAGCTACTGGATCATTAAATTGATTTTTGATGTAAGTAAAGACCAGACCAATATCGGCTCCGCCCTTGAGCATGGTGTGGCATTCATTAAAAATTGGTCGCGATATCTCTGGCCCGCGAGTCGATAGACCCGAAAGCGTCTCAGCGATGGAGAGTCCCGATCTCAATCCGGAAATCATGTGGTCGAGCAGTTCGGGCCAAAGCCCCGCCAAAGTTGCTTGCCTGCGCTCACTCCTTCGATTTGCAAGCAGATGTGGCACTCCCGAAGCCACTAAACCGAAAGCAAGTGCGACGGCGACGGACCCGATTGCTATATCTGTCAGCACAAATGTGGCGAGAGCTGCAAGAGTCGGTTGCATATGAGTGATCAATACTCGCCTGCTCATGAGACCCGCTCCGCCTCTGAGTCTTTAAATATTCTCATCGGATCGCCTAGCCCAGATTGATACCTTCCATTTCGATATGAATAGAGAAGTTCGATCTCTGCTCGATCATTCTCTACGCGGCCAGTCACATGAGAGATCTCAACTATTCGACGCTCGCCAGTATGTTGAAGAATGGTGGTGTGAACGATTACATCGATTGTTGCGGCGACGATAGGTGCGACAAATTGGTAGGAAATATTTTCACCTGCCAGAAGCGGAAGTGTTTGCAGCTTGGCAATCGCCTCACGCGCTGAGTTCGCATGAATAGTCGCCATTCCCGGCAATCCAGAGTTCAGTGCAATAAGTAAATCAAGCGCTTCTGCTTCTCGAATTTCTCCCACGACAAGATGTGAGGGCCTCATACGCAGGGCCTCTTTAATTAATTTCCGGAGTGGAATTTCTCCCTCCCCTTGCAAGTTAGCTTGCCGAGTTTGGAGAGCAATGCAGTCGGGAAGTTGTGGCTTAAGTTCGAAGACTTCTTCGATGGTGATAACTCGACTTCGGGTGGGAGTTGCGCTTACCAAGGCATTGAGCAACGTGGTCTTGCCCGCCTGCGTCGAACCGCTTACGAGAATGTTCAAACCCGTCCGAACCGCTAGCTGCAAATACTCGGCGATCTCAGGAGACATAACTCCAAGCCCCGCTAATTCTTCCAGGGATTTTCCTCGTATCAAATGCTTTCGAATATTTACCGCCCAATGGGTAGCCGTCACATCTGGAATCGCTACATGCAATCGACTCCCATCTGGAAGCCGGGCATCGACAAATGGATGTGAAAGATCCAAGCGTCGCCCACCCCACATAAGCAGGCGCTCCACCAAATCTCTAATATCTTGGGCGGTTAATACCAAGTTGGTGAGTTGGCTTACCCCACCCTTCGCGATAAATATTCGATGGGGGGAATTGATCCAGATCTCTTCAATACTGGCGTCGGCCATCAAAGCTGAGAGTGGACCGAACTCGTTCATGGAATCATTCACAGGCACAGGAAACTCTAGGTACCGCCAAGGATCAGGCCCGAGAAAAATCGTTGGGGATAACTCCCCCTTGTGGAAATACTTACATGGTCAAGGATTACTATCGGTAAATGGGAAGTGGAGTTAGACAGCAGATGAAAGAAAGAGGACGGGCCATTAAGGCTGGCGTGATTCTCTGTGCTGGAGTTCTCCTTCTCACTAGCTGTGGTGCGCCATCTGGTGATGCAAGGCCAAGTGATAGCAATCTGATTACCGCTATCAATCTCCTGGTATCAAACTTTGATGCCAACCATCCCAAGCTGATTACCTGGAAGACAGATCCGGTTAAGGCTCAGCTTTCAAAGAAACTCCCCATTGGAATTGATACAGAAGCGGGATGGCTCTTGAAATGGACTAATCCAGCCGATGGCGAACTCTCACAAGTAGTTGTCCCATGGACCTTACTTGCGCAGTATCCAAATGCCCCGCTCCCTTACTTCAATCATTACAAGGGTGGGAATTTAGTTCCCCAGGCAACCAGCACAGATCTCGTTGCCACGATTATTAAGAGTGAGATGCAGGGCGACAAATACTTCGGTGCGGTCGTCGATATTAGAAGTTCAACGGTCAATCCACACTGGATCATCTTCACCACAGTTCCATACCTACCCGTAACGGATAACGCTTATGGATTTGCTACTGTAAAAGATAAGGGATGGAGCGTCGTAGATTTCGGCACTGCGTTAGTTGGCTGCGGAACAGTTCCGCTCAATGTTGA
>CANCUC010000050.1 GCA_947381255.1 Actinomycetota bacterium | reverse complement strand
GTGCCGAGGAGAGTCTTTGGCTTATGGATACCCGGGGTATCAACCAATATCATCTGAAAATCGGACTTGGAGATAATGCCGCGAATTGGATTACGAGTGGTGTTTGGATGGGCTGAGGTAATAACAATCTTCTTACCCACGAGCGCATTAACGAGAGTGGATTTGCCCACATTTGGGCGTCCAATTACCGCTACAAAACCGGCGCGGTGCTCTGTTGTCATGGGCTAAGTCTCCCATTAAAGAGCCAGTGGCCCTACCAACTCCATGAGATCAGATATCGAGGTAACAATCTCAGCCGTTCTCTCGCCAATGAGGCGATGACATCCATCACTCGTAGGTGAATTAATTGGTCCAGGAACCGCAAGAACCGGCCGAAAGATTTCAGATGCATCCCGAGCTGTGCGCAGCGAGCCGCTTCTAAATGCAGCTTCCACTACAACAGTGGCACGCGATATCGCTGCAATAAGTCGATTTCGAATCAAGAATCTGGCGGGAATTGCATGAACATTTGGCAGAACCTCTGAAAGCAATAATCCGTTCTCCAAAATTTGGCGAAAGAGCCGATCGTTTCCACCTGGAAAGATGGAGTTAACACCTCCCCCAAGAATCGCAATTGTCTCGCCCTCAGCAAGAAGAGCACCCCTATGCGCTGCGCTATCAATTCCAAAGGCACCCCCACTTACTATCGACCATCCCCGGTCAATTGCTCCTGCCGCAAAATCTCCTGCAACGCGAAGACCATACTCAGTTGGATTACGGGTTCCGACAATTGAGAGCGAACTTGATAGACCCGCTAAGACCGATCGCGAACCCCTACCAATCAGAGCGATAGGAGGAGCTTTTAAATCATCTAGGGATGCTGGCCAATCTGCATCTTCTCGAGTTACTACAAATGCTTGGACGCTCTCCATCTGCTCCAATAACTGGGCGTCATCAATATTTGAGAGAGCATCTTGCAGCGAGATGCCACCTCGCTTTCTCTCCGAATAGCCACCTTCCGCAATTCGTGCCAAGAAATCTTCCGCACCAAGTTCCAGATACTGCGAACTCCAATATGTATTTCCGCCCTCGAAGAGGGAAAGAAGTTTGAGATGTGATGTGGCAACATCAACACTCATTGAATCGACACACCTTCACGAAGTCGATACGCGGTTTCAACTTCCGATAGTCCTGGAATCTGCACCCCATTTCGGTCCGCAACGCTCCACGCCAGGCGCAGAACTTTGTGAAAACCACGAGCGCTCAATCGTTCGTGATCAAGTTCGGCATGCAAAAAGGTCATACCCTCGCGAGTAGCTCTATATTTGTAACGTAATTGATTCGCGGGTATTTTCGAATTGAGAGACCAATTTTCGAATTTAAATCTCTCTTGGGCAATCTCACGGGCAATCAGTACACGCTTGCGAACCTCTTCGCTACTTTCACCTACTTCGGTCGATGCCATCTCTGCTCGTGATGGAACTTCTACAAAACTCCTAATATCAATGCGATCGAGTAGCGGGCCAGAGAGTTTCTGCATGTAGCGCCTGATTTGAATTGATGAACAGGTACATGCCCTCCCCCGCCCATTAAATCTTCCGCAAGGGCAAGGATTTGCCGCAAGCACGAGCAAGAAATTTGCTGGATAAGAAACCGTTCCCCTCACGCGAGAGATAGAGACTGATCCCGACTCCAAGGGTTGGCGTAGAGAATCAAGAACACCAGAAGCGCATTCAGGCGCCTCATCGATGAAGAGCACCCCTCCATGCGCGATAGAACAGGCGCCAGGTTTGATCGCCTGCGATCCCCCTCCGACCATCGCAGTAGGAGTTGTGCTGTGATGGGGAGCGAGAAAAGGAGGTGTTCGATCCCTTAACGTCATTGGGTTAAAAAGCCCGGCAACCGAATGGATCGCCGCAACTTCCAGAGCGCGTTCGTTTGAGAGTGGAGGCAAGATAGTTGGAAGACGCTCAGCCAACATAGTTTTTCCAGTCCCAGGCGGGCCAATCAGCAACAAATGATGTCCACCGATTGCCGTCAATTCGAGTGCAAACTTGGCGCCACTTTGGCCGACAACTTCTGAGAGATCTGGATGGGTAACTCCTCTCGTTTCGATATCGGGCATCTGAACATCTGGAACTTCCCCATCCACCAGAAAACCGATCACCTCTCTTAGGTGCGACACGGGAATGGTTTTGAGAGCGAGAACGGAACTGCTCTCAACCCAATTTCCCAACGGAACAATTGCTTCACTGAATCCTTGTTGTGAGGCTGAAATTAGCGAAGGCAGCACACCGCGTACGGGACGCACTGAACCGTCGAGTGAAAGTTCGCCCATGATGATTATGCGATCGGCGCTTTCCTCGGGCACTATCCCCTGCGCAACGAGTAGGGCCACGGCAATAGGTAGATCAAAGCCAGAGCCGCTCTTCTGAAGCCATGCCGGTGAGAGCGATACCGTCACCCGCTTATTCGGCCACACTGCACCTGAATTCTGAAGTGCGGAACGAACTCGTTCCTTTGATTCCTGAAGTGCCGTGTCGGGAAGCCCAAGAAGTACATAACCTGGCAAGCCGTCTGAGATATCGACTTCAATATCTACAATCTCTCCGCGTAAACCTTCTAGAGCAATGCTTCTTACTCGGGCTAGCGTCACTAGAGCACTCCGACGCGATAATCGATTGTTGGTTTGAGACCATTCTGAAAATTAACGGCTGCTGCGTCGATTCGATAGTCAGCTCCCCACTCATCGTGAAGCGCAATCCATGCAAGTGCCAACTTCTGAAGGCGATGAGCCTTCACTCGATCGATCGCCTCAAGAGGGTGGCCGTATGTAGAACTTGTGCGACTTTTAACTTCAACAAAGAGAAGCATTCCTTGCAATCTTGCGACGATATCTATCTCGCCCTCTTTAATTCTCCAATTCCGGGCAATTATCTGTGCGCCTTGTTTCTGGAGATATGTTGCGACAAGCGTTTCCCCATCAACACCAACTTGTTGTGCGCGCGTAACCATGACGCAAAATTACAACTTGGATTGATTGAGAAGATTTCCAGAGTTATTCCATTGTTGAAAAGTATTACTTGTTGATGGCTAGGGCGGCAATATTCGCAAAGCTCTTGCGATGAATAGCAGTTACGCCCAATTCGCTCAGCGCGGCCGTGTGTGCCGCAGTGATGTATCCCTTGTGCTTGGCGAAGCCGTAACCCGGGTAATTAATATCGATCTGGCGCATGATGCGATCTCTGTAGACCTTGGCCAATATAGAAGCGGCGCTGATACTCAGTGCCACCTGATCACCTTTCCAGACCGCAAGATTGGGAATAGCCAATCCCTCGATCGCATAGCCATCAGTCAATACATATTCTGGAACTACGGAGAGAGCATGAATCGCACGACGCATGCCTTCGAGATTTGATTTGTGAAGTCCGATGCGATCGATTTCTTCAGGGGCGATTTCTACAATTTCATAAGCGAGTGACTCTTCAAGGATTACATCAAAGAGTTCTTCACGAACTTTCTCACTCAGTGCTTTGGAGTCGCGCACTCGTGCTAACGCTGGTGATTCAACATTTTTAAGAATAACTGCTGCGATGACTAGCGGACCGGCACACGGACCCCGTCCCGCCTCATCGACTCCGGCGATATGCGTTATTCCACTCGCGCGGAGAGATGCTTCAATGCCAGGCATTGGAAATTACTTTTTTACTGGAACTTTCGAAAGATCATGAGCGACCGATAAGAATTTCATGTGGTTTAACGGCCAGACAACGAATTCCGCTCGACCAACAACATCGCTGAGTGGAACAAAACCCTTATGAATATCATCAGTGTGGAAGCGTGAATCTGCGCTTGCGCCTCGGTGATCACCCATTACCCAGATGAATCCCTTAGGGACCGTCACATCAAATTTAGAATCACTTGGAGTATTACCCGGAAATAGATACGTCTCGTTTATAGAAGTTCCATTGACTTGCAGGCGACCCTTAACATCGCAGCAAACGATGTGATCTCCCCCGACGCCAATTGTTCGCTTTACCAAGTACTGCTCGGCAGGATCTGGAAGCACACCGACATCAACTAGCGCACGCTTAATATCGCGAGTAATTGTGTTTCCGGTTGCAGCGGGAGCCGCGCCTAACCAGTTATCTGGATCTTTAAATACGACAACTTCGCCGCGACGAATATCGCTAAACATTGCAGAGAATTTATTTACAGCGATGCGATCGCCTACACGCAAGGTGTTCTCCATCGAACCCGAAGGTACAAAGAAGAAATGGATAAAGAAGGTTTTGATAACTACAGCTACGACGAGTGCCGATATAACAATGATCGGAACTTCTCGTAACAGCGAACCCTTCTTTGGAAGGCGCATCTTAAGAATTGTTAAGCTTGTTCAGCTTCAGGTGCTGCGTCAGTAGCAGGTGCTTCGACAGTTTCTGCAACCGTCTCTTCAACCACTGCTGGAGTCTCAACGACTGCCTCTGGAGCAGCAACCTCAGCAACTACCTCTTGCTCAATTACTGTCTCAACAACCTCTTCAACAATTACATCTTCAACAATGAACTCATTGTTAGCGCCACGACGCTCTTTAATCTTTGCAGCCTTACCACGAAGATCACGGAGGTAGTAAAGCTTCGCGCGACGAACATCACCGCGGCGAACCATTTCAAACTTCTCGATAACAGGTGTGTGTACTGGGAATGTACGTTCCACTCCGACACCGTAGGAAAGCTTGCGGATTGTGAAGGTCTCGCGAACTCCTGCACCCTGGCGGCGGATAACTACGCCTTGGAAAACCTGGATACGGCTCTTTGAACCTTCGATAACACGAACGTGGACCTTGATCTCATCGCCAGAGCGGAAGTTGATAATGCCCTTTTTGAGCGAAGCGGCATCGACCGCATCCAAAACGTTCATGGTAATCCTTTGCTTGTGGGAGCCTTTTAAGAGACCCCGCTAAATATTGAATCTTGCTGAAGGTCGTATCTTGCCATAGTCGGGCAGGGCTAGCCAATTTCGCTAGTCAAGAGGGCGTGAAGGGCCGGTCCAGCGGCGATAACCATCGCCTCCCCCGCCTCCTGGCCATTTCGACCCGAAACTAGAGCCCCAGCCTCGCGGGCGATCAGCCCACCAGCGGCCAAATCCCACTCCTTGAGCCCAGTCTCGAAATACCCATCGACCGCACCGCTTGCCACGTGGCAGAGGTCTACTGCGGCTGCTCCATTGCGCCGGATATCTCGAACCCGAGGAATCAAAGAGGCAATGAACTCCCCCTGTCGAACCCGCTCGGCTAAGTCGTATGAAAATCCGGTGGCAATCAGGGAGTCGCTCAAGGCATCTGCCTGCGAAACGTAGATTGCCTTCTCGTTGAGGAAGGCCCCACCCCCACGGCTGGCGTGCCAAAGCGAGTTCAAAGTTGGTGCATAAACCACACCGATGAGGACACCCTCTTCATCCTTCGCCGCGATGCTGATATTCCAACCAGGAAGGTTGTAAAAGTAATTTACGGTTCCATCAATCGGATCAATGACCCAGGTAATTCCAGAGGTCGATACTCGGGCCGCACCCTCTTCGCCGATAATTCCATCATTGGGTCTAGCCTCAAGAATTTCACGAACAATTAACTTCTCGCTCGCATGATCCATATGCGTTGCAAAATCGCGCGCAGAACTCTTCTGATTAATATCGAATGAATCTGGGCGATTGGTGAGCAGCTCTCCGGCCTTCCTTGCAATACCAAAAGCGAGCTCGAGGAGTTCATTGATGAGGTCGGAATTCGGCTGCTGCTTCATGGATAGAATCTAGGTATGTTTTCACCGTATCGCAAACTATTTGCGGTTCCTGGTGCGCTGAGGTTCTCTATCGCAGGCTCAATCGCGAGATTACCAATCTCAATGACCTTGCTCTCGATCACGTTCGTGATTGTGCATGTAAAACACTCGTATACCTTGGCGGGAACGGTCTCCACTGGAGCCGCCTTAATATCAACCATTTTCAGCCCTACTTGGTCGCGCTATGCCGATCGCTTGGGCCAGCGCAAAGTCCTGCGATTTACCATTCCTTTTTACATCATTTTTGATCTCATCTTCCTCTTTGCGATCAGCCACCACGCTCCGACTTATGTATGGATGGGTTCGATATTTATTGCAGAGATATTCCTGCCTAATGTTGGTGGTTTAACACGCAGACGTTGGCTCTGGGTGCTGGGGGATGATCGCGTTCAAATCAATACTGCTTACTCCTATGAAGCTCTCATGGATGAAATTATTTTCATCATCGGGCCATTGATTGCATCTTCAGCTGCGACCTTCATCTCCCCTGCCGCCGGAATGATTATGGGTTTCTCGTTTATGGCGATTGGTAC
>CANCUC010000049.1 GCA_947381255.1 Actinomycetota bacterium | reverse complement strand
CAGCGAACAATTTAGCGGTCGCTTCGCTCACAGATTGACCCATGGTTACTACATGGAATGCCACAGTATCGATAATTCCGCTCTCTTTGGATTTAAAGAAATCACTCAAGCAGAGTCGGCGATCACGACGTTGACGAGGGAATGTGAATCGAACCCGCTCTTGCCCTTTTAATTCACCTTCATGATGCAAAATGATTAAATCGTTTCCCTCGCTGTAGCAGGGGAAATATCCATATACGACCGATGCATTGAGCCATCCTTGGGATTGAGCATCGTTGAGTAAGGCGCGTAGTTGTGGGCGACCTTCCGCCTCAACCATTCTTTCGTACTCACCGCGAGCACCCTTGAGCCCCCATTGACCCATGAAGAGTGCGCGTTCATCGAGCATTGGGAGGTAATCGGCAAGTGCGATGCCTTTAACAATTCGAGAACCCCAAAAAGGTGGTGTCGGAACCGCATTATCGGTCGCTACATCTGAACGACGGGTATCAATCTCTTCTGAAGCAGCTGATCTCGTCCTCGGTGTGCGTCTCTCACGTAGGGCAGGTAACTCTGCTCCCTCTACTCCACGTTTTACATTGATCATGGCATCCATCAATTTCAGACCTTCAAAGGCATCCTTTGCATAACGGACCGTGCCAGGGAAGATGTTCGAGAGATCCTCTTCGACAAATGAGCGAGTGAGCGCCGCGCCACCCAGAATAATTGGCCAACGTTCGTTGAGTCCACGGGACTCAAGCTCTTGCAAATTCTCCTTCATGATCACCGTTGACTTAACGAGAAGACCGCTCATCCCGATCACATCAACATCATTTTCAGTCGCTGCATCAATAATCTGATTTATACTCTGTTTAATACCGATATTAACCGTCGTGTAGCCGTTATTTGAAAGAATGATGTCAACCAGGTTCTTGCCGATGTCATGAACATCGCCCTTTACAGTTGCAAGGAGAATCTTGCCGCGACCCTCATCATCACTCTTTTCCATATGCGGTTCCAAAATGGCGACGGCCTGCTTCATAACTTCTGCGCTCTGAAGCACAAAGGGAAGTTGCATCTCACCTTTACCGAAAAGCTCCCCCACAACTTTCATGCCGGCGAGTAAATGGTCATTGATGATTGCAAGTGCCTTAATCCCCGAGTTCAATGCTTCCAAAAGATCGGCTTCTAATCCGACTTTCTCTCCATCAATAATGCGACGCTCTAAACGCTCTGCGAGAGGGAGAGCAGCTAGTTCAGCAGCTCTTGTGATTTTGCTTGACTTCGCCTCAACGCCATCAAATAACTCAAGAAATCTGGTGAGAGGGTCATATGTAGTGTTGCCGTCCGCATCAAATTCTCGGCGATCATAAATCAGATCTAAAGCAACTTGTAAGGCATCTGCCTCAATGCGAGCTATAGGGGTGATCTTGGAGGGGTGAACGATGGCCGAATCAAGACCCGCCTTAACCGCCTCTGAGAGAAATACCGAATTAAGAATGATTCGGGCGGCGGGATTCAAACCGAAGGAGACATTACTTACCCCGAGAGTTGTTTGAACACCAGGGTACAAGCGTTTCAATTCGCGAATCGCGTTGATGGTCTCTTCACCATCCTTGCGAGTCTCTTCTTGACCCGTCGCAATTGGGAAGGTGAGGCAATCAATCAAGATATCGCCTACATCCATCCCCCATTTGTTGGTGAGATCTTCAATGAGGCGAGTTGCAACCTTAATTTTCCAATCAGCGGTTCGAGCTTGGCCTTCCTCATCAATTGTTAGTGCAATAACTGCGGCGCCATGTTCTTTGACCAGTGGCATGATTCGAGAAAAACGAGAATTCGGCCCATCTCCATCTTCAAAATTAACCGAATTAATAACGCTGCGTCCGCCTAATAATTCGAGACCTGCTTGAATCACAGCGGGTTCAGTGGAATCTAAAACGATCGGAAGAGTAGAAGCAGTGGCCAAACGAGAAGCAAGTTCCTGCATATCCTTAACGCCATCGCGTCCAACGTAATCGACGGAGAGATCGAGCATGTGAGCGCCATCTCGAATTTGATCTCTCGCAATTTCAATGCATGATTGCCAATCTTCATTTAGAAGTGCGTCGCGAAATGCTCTAGAACCATTTGCATTAGTTCTCTCACCTATCGAGAGGTAGGAGAGATCTTGACGGAAAGGAACGAATTGGTAAATGGAACTAGCACCGCGCTCAAGATGCGGAGTGCGCTCGACAACTTCTGATCCGGAGAGTAATTCAACAACTTCTTTGAGATGTGCAGGAGTGGTTCCGCAACATCCTCCAACTATCGAAACGCCGTAACTCTTTCGAAATTCCAATAGATATTTCGCAAGTTCGGGGCCAGTAAGTGGATAGTGAGCGCCGTCAGCTCCCAGAATTGGTAATCCTGCATTCGGCATTACGGAGATTCTCGCACTCGTGCCTTGGGAGAGAGTTCTGAGATGTTCACTCATCTCGGCTGGACCTGTTGCGCAGTTCAACCCGATGACATCAATTCCAAGCGGTTCAAGGGCGTTAAGTGCCGCCCCAATTTCAGAACCCAGAAGCATCGTGCCAGTGGTTTCGACAGTTACCTGGGCAATGAGTACTACATCTCTATCTGATGCATCGATAGCTGCTCGCGCCCCGTTAACGGCCGCCTTCGCCTGGAGAAGATCTTGAGTGGTCTCCACAAGGAGGGCATCCGATCCCCCATCGATTAAACCCTGGGATGCAGTTTTGTAAGCCTCTTTTAGTTTTTGATAGGTGGTATGACCAAGAGTGGGTAATTTGGTTCCGGGTCCGAGGGACCCTAAAACAAAGCGTGGTTTCTGCTCCGTCGAATATTCATCGGCCACTTCGCGAGCAAGCTTGGCTCCGGCAAGTGCCAGCTCGTAAATTCGATCTTCAATCTCGTATTCAGCAAGATTGGCGAAGTTGGCGCCGAAGGTATTTGTCTCAATCGCATCAACGCCGACATCTAAATACTCTCTATGAACCGCTTTAACGATATCCGGCCTTGAAACGTTGAGGATTTCATTGCAACCCTCTAAACCCTGGAAATCTTCAAGGGAAGGATTGGCAGCTTGAAGCATGGTACCCATGGCACCGTCGGCGACAATTGTGCGTAGCGCCAGCGTTCTACGGAGCAGGGACTCTTTCTTCATAAGGCAGTGAGTTTAGCCTAGAAGGCTAGACCCAAAGCGCTATCAAGTAGGCGTGCAAGCTCTCCAGTCGATCCACCCACCTGGCCCTCTTCGGTCGCTTCAACCCAATCCTGCAGAAGTTGCATTACTCGAGGCGTATCTAGATTCTGAGCTAGTGCCGCAAGAATTTGGTGAGAAAGTTCAGATGTAGGTGCAACTTCATTGCGAGAAAGCGCTGAACGGAACCTTTCAACGACTTGAGTTGCCGACTCCAAATTTGCCTCGCTCCACATTCGATCTTCAGAATAGTGAGATTGCAGAAGAGCGAATCGAATAACGACGGGGTCAATTCCTTCGTGAAGCAATTTAGAGACGAAGACCAAATTTCCCTTGGACTTACTCATCTTTTCGCCATCTAAACCAACCATGCCAGTGTGGACATAACCACGCGCAAATTGTTGACCTGTCATCGCTTTAACTTGAATTGCGGACATGAAATGGTGAGGGAAGATGAGATCACTTCCGCCACCTTGAATATCAATCAAGGACGTCTGGGATGAATCGCCCGAGAGATAATTCTCTCCGAGCAGATACCTCAAACTAATAACGGCGCATTCGATATGCCAACCCGGACGACCAAAACCATGGGAAGAGTTCCATCCGGGCTCCCCATTCTTATTTGCTAGCCAGAGAAGTGAATCGAGTGGGTGCTCCTTTCCTTCACGATCAGGATCTCCTCCACGTTCTCTAAAGATGGTGATTGCTTCCGCTTCTGAGATTGGAAGTTCTGAGAGGAAAAGGGATGTTCTGAAGTAGAGATCGTTATCAACGAGATACACGAACCCACCTTCTTGCATTTTGGAAATCGCGCTGTCAACTAGATCCATAGCCTGCGTTGCTGGTACAAACCACTCAGGTGATAGAACTCGCAGCGCCTCCATATCTCGTGAAAAGAGATCGGTCTCCTTCTGTGCCAGTGAAATCCAATCAGTGCCATCACGTTCCGCGCGCTCAAGTAACGGCTCATCAATATCGGTGATGTTCTCAACAAAATGGACGGAAGAGCCGGACAAGCGGGAATATCGATTGATAAGGTCAAAGGTTAAATATGTGGCAGCGTGTCCCAAATGTGTCGCGTCATAGGGTGTAATGCCGCATACATACATCCTCACATTTGATTGAGGATCAATGGTAAATGTGCCACTAGTGCTCTTTAGCGTGAGTGGCAGTTGAACCTGCTCAAGAGCAGAGAGAGCGGGATTCGGCCAAGGGCTTTGCAGAATATTCATGAGGAGTAAAGGTTATCTAAAAAGGCGGCCAAGGGACGGCTGGCCAATCCTGACTTGGTTCCGGGAATGCACCTCGTTCCAAAAGCTGACGAGACCGTTCGATGAGAGCCTCAATCTCTCGATCGGTTAAATGCTCAGAGAGCAAAGCTTTGGAGACCTCAATCGCATTCTCGATGATTTTCCGCTCTGCTTGGGTGAATTTCTCATTGGTAAATTGCCAAAGGACTGTGCGCAATTTGGGATCTTCGTGGAAGGTGACCCCATGATCACAACCGAAAATCTCTTCATTATTCTTGGGCAAAATATGTCCGTATTTACGATCGGTATTATTAATAATCGCATCGAAGAGAGCCATAGCTCGAATTGCTGGATGAACGCTCTGAGCAATTTCAACGATATCTAGCTCCTCATCAATTTCGATCCACTCTTGAACCATCCCGGGACCGAAAGGGCCTTCACGCAAAATCGTGTATGGAACGAGATGCAATCCCAATTCCTCTGACAAGAGATAGGCCGAGACCTCACGTCCGGCGAGGTTGCCATCTGGAAAATCCCACAGGGGACGTTCACCTGCAATGGGTTTGTAAATTACTGAAACTTCTATCTCTTCCAAGACGGATTTGGCGAAAAGAGTTGCATTTGAAGCGTCGACGAAACGACCTTCAACGCTCAATTCACCAACATCTATTACATTGCGAACTTCGCTCAACGACGATAACCATTCGCTCGTGGACAGAGATGACCTTCAGGATTAACTGGAAGTCCGCAGAATGGACATGGTTGGCGACCCGAGGCAACCACCGCATCAGTTCTATCGCAGAAAGATCGCGCTTGATGGAGACGAAGCGAGAAAGCGAGAAGATCAGGGGCATCCTCAATTAAAATAGCTTCGTCATCACTGAGTAATTCCGTAAGGGTTTCATCTCCAATAGCTTGAGCTTCGACGAGAATCCTTTGTCTCTCTTGATCCCAACTTATTCCTATGACTCCAGCCCTGAAATCTTCGGTGATAGGAAATTCCAGGGAATCATCATCTCGCTCCCCCACGATATTCAACTCGTCGAAACTCGCCAACTGATTTCGTCGCAGTTCGCGAAGCATTATCCGTAAGCGTTCTGAGAGAGCCATCGCTTGAGATTTCTCGATCGCAACGCAGGTGGTTCCAATTGAGGAAGTTACCTGCAAGAAAAATTGACGTTCTCCAGGTACCCCTACCGTTCCAATAACCGCGCGAGTAACGTGTTCGTGTTTATAGATGTATCTACTCACAGAGCTCCCGACCCCCCACCCAATTGAAAACGATCCCGCTTGCCCTTCTTGGAAGTTGAGGTGCCGGATAAGTGAGCCGTTGAATTCACTTGTATCACTTGAGAGGATGGAAGTTGAATCCGCGTGATTGAGGCTGGATCTATTGAAATTCTCTGAAATTGATCTAGAGAGAGACCGAGATGAAATGCCACTATAGATTTAATGACATCACCATGCGAGAGTATGAGGATTCGGGATTTTCCGGTCGCAAGTTTTAATACTGCTTGATTTGCCCGGAGGGACATCTCGCCAAAACTCTCTCCCTCTGGAAAACGAACGGTACTTGGTCGGCTCTGAATGCTCTTCCAAAGCTCATTACGAGAGAGCGTTGATAGAGCTTTCCCAGACCAGCTCCCATATTCCATTTCGATGAGATCGTCCTCTAAATGCAAATGTTCAGAACGTCCTTGAAGATAGGGAACGAGTGTCTCTTTGCATCTGCGAAGCGGTGAGGAATACATTCCATCAAATTCCATCTTCGATAGGGCTGGGGCAAGTTCTGTTGCCTCTTGACGACCCCTAGGCGATAGAGTGACGCGATTATCCCGGCCAGCCAAGACGCCCTTCAAATTAGCGGTGGAATGAGCGTGCCTCACCAAAACAACTTCGCACGAGGTGGATTTGGCCATGTCTGTAGGTTACCGAGAAATCAGCTCACGGGTTGCTAGGGTCGGGTCATGGAGATGCGTACCTTAGGTAAGACCGGCCTCAAAGTTTCACGACTGGGACTTGGGACCATGACCTGGGGACGCGATACCGATGAACACGAAGCTGCGAACCAGCTCCGTATCTTTTTAGATGC
>CANCUC010000048.1 GCA_947381255.1 Actinomycetota bacterium | reverse complement strand
ATTCCAGGATTGCAGATTCTCTTATGGCATCGGGATTACCCGGGGATTTGGCGGTATTTAAGAGCGAATCGATCTCGGAAATGCTTAAAGCCTTAGGTAGTCTCATCTTGATCTTTGGAGGTTTTACATCCTTTATTTGATTAAGGACCTTACTCTCTTTACAGGTGAACTCGACAGCATTTCTGACAGCAACAACTGACCTGGCTACGGAACTTTCCGCAAGGCCACGTGCTCGCGAACGAGCGATAAATGCTTCAAGATCGCCGCCTGAAACCTGAGTCAAATCTGGAACATCACCCTCTGAGATGAAACGTTCGACATCTCGCCTGTAAGCGGCGATGGTGTTCTTGCTCAGGCCGCGCTCAACTATCAAATGGTTGAGATACTCGCGCAGTTGCGAGTTAGCGAGCGTCATTTCCCTTAATCGCAGCCGCTATCAAGCCCGCGAATAGTGGATGTGATTGTGTTGGACGAGAGAGGAATTCTGGGTGCGCCTGAGTACCAACATAGAAAGGATGAATAGCTTCAGGAAGTTCCACGAATTCAACGAGATGTCCATCAGGAGATTGTCCGGAGAAAACTAACCCTGTTTGAGAAATCACTTCACGATATGAATTGTTTACTTCATAGCGGTGGCGATGTCTCTCGTTGATACGTGAAGATCCATACAACTTCTCAACTAATGATCCTGCAGCAAGATCTGCTGGGTAGAGACCAAGGCGCATTGTTCCGCCCATATCTCCCATACCTGCCACGATATCTTCCTGGCTTGCCATCGTTGAGATAACAGGATCTGGGGTGTGCTCATCGAACTCCGCCGAGTTCGCCAGAGTTAATCCTGCAAGATTTCTAGCGGCTTCAATCACCATACATTGCAGACCTAGGCAGAGACCGAGCGCGGGAATTCCGTGTTCGCGAGCATATTTAAGCGCGCCAACTTTTCCGTTGATACCTCGGACACCAAATCCACCAGGAACACATATTGCGTCCACGCCAGCTAAATGCTTCTCGGCGCCCTCATCGCTCTCGCACTCATCACTTGGAACCCATTTAATATTTACTCGCGCGTTATTTGCAAAGCCACCAGAGCGCAAAGCTTCAGTCACCGAGAGATATGCATCTGGAAGATCTACATACTTTCCAACTAGCGCAACGCTTACTTCATGAGCCGGATGATGAACTTTCTCAAGTAATTCATCCCATTCGCCCCAGACGACGTCGGTGCCATTAAGACCAAGGCGGCGAACTACATATCCATCCAAGCCCTCCGAGTAGAGCACCTTTGGAATATCGTAAATGCTTGGTGCATCAACAGCGGCAACAACCGCTTCCAAATCAACGTCACACATGGCAGAAATCTTGCGCTTCACAGAATCTGGGATCTCGCGATCTGAGCGAATCACAATGGCATCAGGTGCGATACCGATGGAACGAAGAGCAGCAACGCTATGTTGGGTCGGCTTAGTCTTCAGCTCCCCCGATGGTCCAATGTAAGGAACGAGCGATACATGGAGGTAGAAAACGTTCTCGCGACCAACATCCTGGCGAATCTGACGAGCAGCTTCTAGAAATGGAAGAGATTCAATATCTCCAACTGTTCCACCAACTTCAGTGATGACGATATCTACTTCTGGTCCCGCCATCGCGCGAATGCGCTCTTTGATCTCATTTGTAATATGTGGGATCACTTGAACGGTATCTCCCAAGTAATCCCCGCGACGTTCTCTCGCAATTACATTGGAATAAACCTGCCCAGTAGTTACATTGGCAAAGCCGGCAAGGTTGCGGTTGAGAAATCTCTCGTAATGGCCCACATCCAAATCGGTCTCAGCACCATCATCGGTCACGAAAACTTCGCCATGCTGAAAGGGATTCATTGTGCCTGGATCGACATTGATATAGGGATCTAGCTTCTGCATCGTTACGCGCAATCCGCGTGATGAGAGCAGGCGACCCAAACTAGAGGCTGTTAACCCTTTTCCAAGACTTGAGGCGACCCCGCCAGTTACGAATAAATGTTTAGTCACATGAGTACTGGTCATGGGACACTAACTTATCACGCTTCCTTGACCATCCCGAGCAGCTCGCGGGCGTGTTCGCGGGCGGTAGCCGAATCTTCTTGCCCAGAGAGCATTCGGGCTATCTCCACACTGCGCTCTGATTCTGTGAGGGCGATTACATCTGAGACGCTCACTAAGCCGCTTTCATTCTTTCGTACAACTAAGTGATGATCTGCCCAGACAGCCACTTGCGCCAAATGCGTAACGACAACCACTTGCGCCTCCTGCGCGAGAAGTTTGAGGCGACGTCCCACTTCTACTGCAGCTTTACCACCTACGCCTGAATCTACTTCGTCAAAGATGTATGTACTCACGCGATTAACTGAAGCCAAAACTACTTCGATGGCCAGCATTACGCGTGAAAGCTCTCCACCACTTGCAACCTTCGTTATAGCACCTGGCGCTGCACCTTCATGGCTAGTGAAAAGAATTTGAATTTCATCTGCGCCATGAACCGATAGATCGGAAATTGATTGCGCCTCTTTGGATTGAACATCAACAATGATTGCCGAATGTGGCATCGCTAAAGAGTGCACCTCTTCTGTAATCTTCTCTTGCATCGTTTCCGCTGTCGTGCGGCGCGCAAGACTCAACTTGGCGGCATCGGCCGAGAGTTCCTTAAATAAGGTAGCGAGCTCTCTCTCCAAATCTTGAATACGAGCATCTCCGCCCTCTAAATCTTGAATTCGTGCAGCACTTGCTTCAGCGCGGGTAATCAACTCCTCAAATGCTTGGGAACGATCGCTACCTTCTCCAAACTTTTTTATCAAAGAATTAATAGCGGCTTTGCGCTCTTGCAAATACTCCAAACGCGATGGATCAGCGTCGAGTGCCGAAAGATAGCGGTGCAGCCCACCAAGAGTTTCCTGGTAGTTATATAAGGCATCGCCTAATTCTTGGGCTAACTTATCTAGCGTCGCATCTTTACCTGCTACATGATCCAAGGCTCTCTTGGAGTTAACGAGCGCGGAAGTTACGGAGTAGTCATCTGTATCAAGAGTATTGAGGGAGAGTGAGACAGCCTGCTGAAGTTCGTCAACGCTATTGAGTCGTACGAGTTCATTTTCGATGGATGAAATCTCCCCGCTCTCGGGAGTGACCGCGCTAAAAGCCTTCATAAATTCAGAGATGCGTACAATTTCTGATTCGCGATTCTTCTGATCTCGGCGAAGCTGTTCTACTCGAGATGAAAGCTCCTGATGCTCAGCAAATCGTCGTTGATACGAGGCGAGCAAATCCTGATGTTTGCCAAAGGCATCGATCGCCTCCCGGATAAATGCCGGCTTTGTTAAGCGATTTGTTGAGGACTGAGCATGAACTTCTACGAGTTCTGATGCAAGTTCGTTCACGCGCCCTGCTGTAACTGGAGCTCCCCCGAGTTGAATTCGCGATTTTCCATCTGCCGTTACGGTACGCGTGATGAGCAGAGAACCATCTTCAATCTCAGAACCGCTCTCCTCTAATTCGAGAGCTAAAGCTTCCGGAAGGGCAAACCTTCCAGATACCACCATGCGATCTGATCCGGTGCGAACTTTTTCAACATCTGATTTTCCACCAAGGATGAGAGAGAGCGCCGTTAAGACCATGGTCTTACCCGCACCAGTCTCACCAGTTAAAACATTGAGCCCCGGCTGTAATTCAATTGAGGCAGATTCAATCACTCCGAGATTGCGGATTGTGATCTCTTCTAAACCGCAGAACTCTTCACTCACCGCGCCAGCCTTCAATGGGGAGTTTGAATTTTGCCACAAGTCGATCAGTGAAAACGGCTGACTCGATATGAATAATTTCAACCATCATCGGTGATCTGCGAATTACGATGCGATCTCCGTAGAGCACGGGAGTTTTACGCATTCCATCAGCGGAGATCATCGCTTCAGGAGATTCGATATCAATCACGACGGAGGAATTTGGTGAGATAACCATCGGACGCGAGAAGAGGGCATGCGCTGCAAGTGGAAGTACCACAATTGCTTCGACTTCAGGCCAGAGAACCGGACCACCTGCCGAAAATGCATACGCAGTTGAACCAGTTGGAGTCGCGCAAATGACTCCATCGCAACCCCATCTAGAGAGTGGACGGTCATCAATTTGAACAAAGAGCTCTGCCATCTGAGCATGACTTCTCTCAATGGTAAATTCATTGAGCGCCCAGCCATTTGCAATCGAGATTCCATCTCTCAAAACTTCATGCTGCAAGAGCAAGCGCGGTTCACCACGGAAATTACCCTGGGCAACCGCGGCGACGAGAATTGCAGCTGACGGACGAGTTATCTCTGCTAAAAACCCTACATTTCCTAGGTTGATGCCGAGTATCGGAATATCTTTGCCTAATACAAGTTCGGCAGCGCGCAAAATGGTTCCATCGCCGCCCAACACGATTGCAATTTCAAAATCGCTCTCTTCGTTGAGCTCTGCTGATCCGGTTACTCCACCCGGGTAATTTGTCAGGACACCGATTCCGACGCTAGAAAATTCTGCTATCAATTCTTTTGCAAAATCTAGAGCTTCAGGACGAGTTGGGTGAACGACGAGAAGAGCGCTCTTAATCATCACTCCCCCGTTCATCGAAATTATTGTGGGCCATCAGCTATTGCTGCATCTAAATCCGCGGCGGAAAGTTCAGCACTTCCCCTCTTTAGCCAGAGGAAATACTCAACGTTTCCTGCGGGTCCAGGAAGCGAACTTGCAACGACTCCTTTGCACCCAAGACCCATATCGTACGCACTGTCAGCAACCTCCTGCACGGCGCTCCGACGTAACTCTGGATCTCGAACAACTCCGCCTGCGCCTAAACGCTCCCGACCAACTTCAAATTGCGGCTTTACCATCACAAGAAAATCGGCACCGGGCGTTGAGACGCTCACGAGTGCGGGCAGAACCAAAGTCAATGAGATGAAGGAGAGATCGGCGACCACAATCTCAGCAGCCTCGCCCACTTGATCTAACGTTAAATGACGGACATTAGTGCGATCCAAAATAATGACACGCGGATCTTGACGAAGCTCCCACGCCATCTGACCATAGCCGACATCGACTGCAACAACATCTCGCACATTGCGTTTCAAAAGCACATCAGTAAATCCGCCAGTCGAAGCACCCGCATCCAATGCACGCTTCCCGGCAACGTCAATCTCCGCAAAGTGATCAAGCGCTCCTGCTAATTTATGTCCGCCGCGCGAAACAAAATCATCGCGATCACCTTGAATAACTATCGATGTCTCTGCATCCACTTGAGAGGCGGGTTTACTAGCTGGAATACCGCCAACTAACACCGTTCGCGATTCAATGAGATCTGCCGCATGATCACGAGAGCGCGCTAAACCTCTTCGCACCAATTCAGCATCGAGACGAGTCTTCATAAAACCCTATTTGCCATCAATCGATCGCAACGCCTCTTCAAGTTTGATATGGATCTGCTCATAAGCCTGGCTATGTTGGTCCAGATCTAGTACTTGAACGAGTGCAATCTGCTCTCTTAGCTCTTCGAGTCCATCGCCTGGTGTAACTGGGTTGGTGTTCTGTTCCATGGCATAAAGGTACCTATAACCTGCGTAATTGGCTCGCTTCTACCTGCCAACGACTCGCAAGTCCTGTTGGAGCCTTCCAAAATCTTCGGCGCACAGCGCCTTCAATTGAGACCCAATCATCAACTTTTAGCGAGAGAGCCCTCTTTCGAGAACGCGCGCTCCATGCAGCGATATCTAAAGTATCAACCTCACGCTTGGGCCCACGACTTACAGAGCGATCAATGACGATTCGAAACTCCACAACGAAATCTCCACTGGGAAGTTCATGTTCTACAGGCAGACTGCTAACACGTCCTTCGAGAAAAACTTCATTCCTAGGATTGCGCAGTACGGCTACATCTTTCTCAATTACTTTCATTTAACTTCCTCACATGTGATGTCGTAAGCGAAGTTAACTGTTCGGAGAATTAATAAGATGAAGACCAAGAAACGGTTGTGCAAGAAAAATTACTGTTGATAAATAAAAAAAGCGCCTGCTCTTTGACGTTAATCAAAGTTCAGGCGCTTTATAAATGATGTCCGGCGGCGATCTACTCTCCCACAAGGTCCCCCTTGCAGTACCATCGACGCTGAGAGGCTTAGCTTCCGGGTTCGGAATGGGACCGGGCGTTTCCCTCTCGCTATGGCCGCCGAAACTCTTTCGAGTTGGCAGAACATCCTATTTACATAGGTCTACTTTATGTAGTTTTTAGTTCCCGACCGTAACTCGGGAACCACACAGTGAACGCGATTTTTAAAAAATGTAGTTAAATCCTCGGCCTATTAGTACCGGTCAGCTCCATGAATTGCTCCACTTCCACTTCCGGCCTATCAACCCAATGGTCTCTTGGGGGCCTTACCCGATAAATCGGTGAGAAACCTAATCTTGAAGCGAGCTTCCCGCTTAGATGCTTTCAGCGGTTATCCCTTCCGAACGTTGCAAATCGGCCGTGCTCCTGGCGGAACAACCGACACACAAGAGGTTCGTCCGTCCCGGTCCTCTCGTACTAGGGACAGCCC
>CANCUC010000047.1 GCA_947381255.1 Actinomycetota bacterium | reverse complement strand
ATCACTGCCGGGGCCGAGCTCGCAATCGCTGAAGCTGATGTCGTCTTGTTCGTTGTCGATGCGCAGGTTGGTGCCCTTGACGAAGATTCGTCCTTGCTCACTCTGCTCCGCAAATCAAAGAAGAAGACGATTCTGGTCGCGAATAAAGTTGATGGCGTTAACGAAGAGCAGAACGCTCATGCGCTGTGGAATCTTGGACTTGGTGAGCCGCATTTCGTTTCAGCGCTTCATGGTCGTGGATCTGGTGACCTTCTGGATTTGTTGGTAAATGAACTTCCAGAAGTCGGATCAGAACTTCCAGATGACGGTTTCCGAAGAATTGCAATTGTTGGAAGACCAAATGTTGGAAAATCCAGCTTGCTCAATGCTCTTGCCGGAGAATCTCGCGTTCTCGTTGATGATGTTGCTGGCACTACCCGCGATCCTGTCGATGAGCTCATCGAACTTGGGGGAGATACCTGGCGCTTCATTGATACCGCCGGTATCCGAAAGAGAGCGATCCACGACAGTGGTACTGATTACTACGCAAGCCTGAGAACCGCCGCTGCGCTGGATCGTGCTGAAGTTGCAGTAATCGTCATTGATGCATCGCTTCCCTTGACTGAACAAGATTTGCGAATTGTCACGATGGCCGAAGAGGCAGGTCGCGCCATGGTTCTTGTAATGAATAAGTGGGATGTCGTTGATGATGAACGTCGCGAACAGCTTGATAAGGAACTCGAGAGAAATCTTGAACGTTATCCATGGGCGCAACGCGTAAACCTCTCTGCAAAGACTGGTTGGCACCGAGATCGCTTGGCTCCAGCGCTACGAACAGCTTTGCGAAGTTGGGAGAAGCGAATCCCAACATCCAAACTCAACGCATTCCTTGGCGCACTTGTTGCAGCAACTCCACCGCCGGTTCGCGGCGGAAAGCAGCCAAAGATTCGTTTTGCAACACAGGCAACCATTGCTCCACCTAAATTCGTGGTCTTTTCGAGTGAGTGGGTTGAACCGAGCTATCGTCGATTTATTGAGCGACGTCTGCGTGAAGAATTTGGATTTGAGGGTAGCCCAGTTGAGGTTTCCATTAAGGTGAGGGAACGGGAAGAGAGAAGAGGATAGATGACGCTCTCCAAGAAGGAAGTTTTAACAATTCCGAACTTCTTGACGCTCATCCGCGCCTGCGGTGTTCCGCTCTTCCTCTGGCTCTTACTTGGCGAAAATCTCAAAGGTTGGAGTTATTTGGTTCTGGCCATTGGCGCCTGGACCGATTACTTTGACGGCAAAGTTGCCAGATGGCTACATCAGGAATCGAAACTTGGCGCCGCAATGGATCCAACGATTGATCGTTTCTATATCGCTGCAACAGTTATTGGGCTCGCACTAAAGCATTACATTCCTTGGTGGATGGTCGGAGTTCTCGCTGTACGCGATATTTATATGCTCTTATTATTGGCTTTCTACCGGAGACGAAGCGGCCAAGTATTTGTCGTTACCTTCCTCGGCAAGACCGCAACCTTCAATCTCTTATATGCCTTTCCTTTTCTCCTCTTAAGCAGCAAGAGTTCTTGGGGAACGTTCGCTCATTCCTTTGGATGGGGGTTTGCCATCTGGGGGATAGGGCTGTACCTTCTAGCAGCGGTTGATTACTCAAAAATTGCTCTAAGTTATAAAGGGAGAATCCATGTCTAACGTTCCTGCAGATTTGCAATACACCAAAGAGCATGAGTGGATTCGTGAAAATCAAGCTGGCACCTTTCAAATTGGAATTACCGATTTCGCGCAAGGTGCACTTGGAGACATTGTCTACATTCAACTTCCTAAGGTGGGACAGAGCGTGCGAGCCGGTGAAGTTTGTGGAGAGGTTGAATCGACAAAATCTGTCTCTGAAATTTACTCACCACTTACAGGAACCATCACCGCTGTCAACTCCGCACTTGATACAACTCCAGAATTGATTAACCAAGATCCATACAATGCAGGTTGGATCGCAGAAATTTCTCTTACAGAGAGCGCAACAGAGTTACTCTCTAACACAGAATATGAAACTTTGACGGCTTGATTTTTCCTCTCCCCATCAATAGTGTCAGCCTCTAGTCAAGATAGAGATTGAGGGTTAATCTCGGTCTTAAGGGAGGGGGAGAAATGAACGATTCACAAGCTCCCAAGGATCCTGTAGAACGCGATTTAACTTCCACCATTCATTTATCTGCTTTACGGTCAGTTCCAAAACCGCGTCCACTTGAAGAAATTTATACTTTTCTCTCAAGTGAAGAGCGCGAGATCGTAAGTCAACTTCCCAAGAATTCAGCGATGTTAATTGTTATCGCCGGAGCAAATCGTGGAGCTCGCTTCCTTATAGATTCCGATGAAACTTCGATCGGTCGCGACCCCAAGAGCGATATTTTTCTGGATGATGTAACGGTCTCTCGAGTACACGCAAAAATTTCCAGGTCAACAAAGGGAGATTTTGCGGTACAGGATTGTGGAAGTTTGAATGGTAGTTATCTCAATGCACATCAAATTAAGGAATCGAATCTTGCAGTCGGTGATGAGATTCAAATTGGAAAATTTAGATTGACATACTTTAAGGGAAGGGCAAACTGATGGCGGTTCCAGCACGTGCGTACTTAAGCATCGGAGAAGTTTTAGGTAAGTTGCGTGGCGATTTTCCGGATATCACCATCTCAAAGATTCGCTTCTTGGAGTCAGAAGGACTCATTGAGCCACAGAGAACCCCATCTGGTTATCGTAAATTTACCGGCGTCGATCTCGAACGCCTCCGTTATGTGCTTACCGCTCAGCGCGATCAGTATCTTCCGCTTCGGGTCATCAAGGAGAATCTAGATGCGCTTGATCGCGGCCTTGAGCCTTCAGCCCTACCTGGCGGCACCCCAACTCCGCGCCTAGCAACTGTCGATGGTGAATTTGCTCCAGCTCACTTTGCAGGAGAGAGCGAGCTCCGCCTTTCACGCGCCGAGCTTCTTGAATCTTCTGGTTTAAACGAGGAGCAACTTACTGAAGTTGAATCCTTTGGATTAATTGCGATCCGCGGTCGTTATTACGATGCTGATGCCCTGGCCGTGGCTCGCACAATTGCCTCAATCGCTGCCTTCGGAATTGAAGCCCGCCATCTGCGTTCCTTTAAATCTGCAGCGGACCGCGAGATCGGTCTGGTCGAACAGGTTATTACTCCCATCCTTCGCCAGAAGAGTTCAGATGCCAAGGCTCGCGCTGAAGAGGTCGCCAATGAGTTGGCCTCCCTCTCTGTGAAGCTACATGCAGCATTGGTTCGCGCCGGCTTACATCGCGCCAAGTAGCGAGAATCATGGGTGTTCCTGTTGAGGTCGTTGGCGTTCGAATTGAAATGCCATCAAACCAACCTATCGTCCTGCTTAAGGAGATTGATGGGGTTCGATACCTTCCAATCTGGGTTGGAGCTGTCGAAGCTTCGGCGATTGCCTTCGCTCAACAAGGTTTGATTCCTAGTAGGCCTCTGACGCATGATCTTTTCACCTCAGTCCTACAAATTTTGCACGCTGATGTTACTCGTGTGGAGATTACCGATTTGGTTGATGGGGTCTTCTTCGCTGAACTACATCTCACCGGGGGAGTGACCATCTCCGCCCGTCCAAGTGATGCCATCGCACTTGCTCTGAGGGCTGGAGCGGCGATTACCGCCTCAGATTCGCTCTTTGAGAAGGCGGGAATTGAGATTCCGGATCAATCTGAGGATGAGGTTGAGAAGTTTCGGGAGTTTCTAGATCAGATCAATCCCGACGATTTCGCTTCATAGGACCTAAGCCTCAAGTAAAGGTTTAAAGTTTCTCGTGTCGTGCAGTGATTTTCCGGGGCCAGAGTTCTACTCTTATGAGGTGCCGATCCCCTTCGGCCTTCCCCGAAGTATGAAGAATAGAGATAGCGATGAGTGAAGCAACCTCAGAAGTAGGTTATCGCGGAGCCACGGCATGCGTTGCTGCTGGAATCACATACCGTCAGCTCGACTATTGGGCACGTACTGAATTAGTTCTTCCAACAATTAAGAGCGCAGCCGGTTCGGGCTCGCAGCGCTTATATAGCTTCCGGGATATTCTCGTTTTGAAAATTGTGAAGCGCCTTCTTGATACTGGGGTATCACTTCAAAATATTCGTACCGCAGTGGAGCATCTTCGCAAAAGGGGAGTAGCGGATCTTGAGAGCATGACTCTTATGAGCGATGGCGTCTCCATCTACGAATGCGCTAGCCCAGATGAGATCATCGACTTGCTACAGGGTGGTCAAGGGGTATTTGGAATTGCGATTAACAAGGTTTGGACCGAAGTCGAAGGCTCTCTCGCAACGCTCCAAGGGGAATCCGCTGAGGATGGGTCCATTGTCACATCCACTAATGATGAGTTGGCACAGCGCAGAAAGCGCAAAGGCGCTTAAAACTCTTTATCCTTCCCCTAGGGATGTATTTACGCATTAGGGGGATTACGTGTCAGTCCGCGAGAACTTTGTAGATCGCCATATTGGGCCAGACCAAAGAGATGTTGATCAGATGCTCGCCGAACTTGGTGAGAGTTCTTTAGATGGATTGATTGGCAAGGTAGTTCCAGAGAATATTGCAATGCGTGAAAAATTGGCAGATCTCTTGCCGCACGCCCTCTCTGAGGTAGCTGCAATCGAAAAACTCAAGGGTTACGCGGCGGAGAATAAAGTTTTCCGTTCCTACATTGGCACTGGATATTATGGAACTATCACGCCGCCGGTTGTTCTAAGAAATATTTTGGAAAATCCCGCTTGGTACACGGCGTATACCCCTTACCAACCTGAAATTAGTCAAGGTCGCCTTGAAGCGATTTTTGCATTCCAAACAGTTGTTGGAGATCTAACTGGGTTGCCAATCGCAAATGCTTCTATGTTGGATGAGGCCACGGCGGCCGCTGAAGCGATGACTCTTGCAAGGCGCGTCTGGTCGGGCAGTGATGACGCTGCGTTTTTTATCGATTCTCATCTACATCCGCATATCAAAGCTGTCATTCATACTCGCGCAAAGCCGCTAAAGATTGCCATCATTGAAGGTAGCGCAAACACTTTGCCGGAAACTGAAGATGCAATTTTCGGAGCGATCCTCGCGCACGCCTCGACATATGGCGAAGTTTTTAATCTCGAAGACTCCATTGCGCTGATACATAAAGTTGGTGCTCTCGCGATTGTTGCTTGTGATCTACTTTCTTTGACTCTCTACAAGTCACCGGGGGAGTATCAGGCCGATGTTGCAGTTGGATCTGCACAACGTTTTGGTGTACCAATGGGATTTGGCGGACCGCATGCTGGTTTCATGGCGGTACGTCAGGGATTAGAGCGATCTATTCCTGGACGACTTGTAGGACAGAGCGTTGATGTGCACGGCAATCCCGCTTACCGGTTAGCACTTCAAACACGCGAACAACATATTCGACGCGATAAGGCGACATCTAACATCTGTACTGCACAAGTTCTACTAGCTGTTATGTCTGGCTTTTATGCGATGTGGCACGGCCCTGAAGGGTTGACCGCGATTGCCACACGAATTCGTAAGAACACTCACGCCCTACGGGCATCTCTTGCGAAGGCAGGCTTGAAGGTTGCTCAAGGGGAAGTCTTTGACACCTTCGTCGTCTCGCAGCTTAATGCGGATGAGATTCTTAAGAGTGCCATCACGCGAGGCATAAATCTTCGAAGGATTTCAGATGAGAGTGTTGGAATCTCCCTCGATGAAACAGTGACTGACCGAGATATTTCAGATCTATTAGAAATTTTTGGAGCGGTTGCGGATTCTTCTGTGTCCCTTCTTCCTGCTGCCTTATCGCGATCTACAAAGTTTTTGACGCACCGAATTTTCTCCGCTTTTCACTCTGAAACTTCAATGCTGCGTTATATCCGTACCCTTGCCGATCGCGATCTAGCACTCGATCGCAGCATGATTCCGCTGGGCTCTTGCACAATGAAGCTCAATGCGACGACAGAGATGATTCCGGTCACTTGGCCAGAATTCGCCTCGTTGCATCCATTTGCTCCCGCAAATCAGAGTTTAGGTTTTAGACGTTTGATTCAAGAACTTTCTGATTGGTTGATCGCGATTACTGGTTATGACGCTGTATCGCTTCAGCCAAATGCTGGTTCACAAGGTGAGTTTGCTGGTTTGCTAGCAATTCGAAACTATTTGGATTCGAATGGTTCGACAGATCGAGATATCTGCCTCATTCCTTCGAGCGCGCATGGAACAAATGCCGCAAGTGCGGTGATGGCAGGAATGAAAGTTGTCGTGGTTGCCTGCGACGCTGCTGGAAACGTTTCGGTCGATGATATGAAGGCCAAGATTGGTGAGTACGGAGATCGGTTAGCTGCTCTGATGGTTACCTATCCATCTACTCATGGCGTATTTGAGGAAGCGATCTCTGAAATTTGTGGACTCGTTCACGATGCTGGGGGACAGGTTTACGTCGATGGCGCAAATCTCAATGCACTGGTTGGTCTTGCTCAGCCTGGAAAATTTGGTGCAGATGTATCGCACTTAAATCTTCACAAAACTTTCTGCATTCCACATGGTGGAGGAGGACCGGGAGTTGGTCCAGTTATTTCTCGAGCGCACTTGGCGCCGTACCTTCCCAATCATCCGCTTGATTTAACAGTGGGTTCTCCAACCGGACCTGGTCCAGTTAGTTCTGCACCATTTGGTTCTGCTGGAATTTTGCCGATTTCATGGAGCTACATTCAGATGATGGGGGGAGAGGGGCTGACCCG
>CANCUC010000046.1 GCA_947381255.1 Actinomycetota bacterium | reverse complement strand
CTGGAAGATAAGGGTGGCTGGCGTAGCCGCGAGACAGTTGCCGCCTTTGGAAAATATGCAGCAGCAGTCGCAGCGCACTTTGGTGATCGCGTAAAGCACTTTGCCCCAATTAACGAACCTTGGTGCGTAGCCTGGCTCGGACATGGTCTAGGTGTGCATGCTCCAGGAATCTCTGATCGCGCGACCGCATTCAAGGTCGCTCATCACACTGTGATCGCACATGCGACCGCTGTTAATGCCATGCGCGCTGTCCGTAGCGACCTGAAAATTGGTCCAGTCCTCAATCAAGCGAACTACCCTGCCGATGATCCAAGTGATCCAGTTCAGGCCCACGCTTCTGCAATCCTCGATGCGGTCCAGAATCGTTGGTGGATGGATGCGATTTTCTACGGCAAGTACCCAGAGATTTTGGTCGAAGAGTTCGGCTCTGAATTTCTAGATGCCATCTTGCCTGGCGATATGGAGCTGGCTCAGACTCCCAACGATTGGCTCGGGATTAACTACTACTTCGATACCCGCGTTGGAGCTAGTGATTCTGCCAAAACCGTCGAATTCGATAATTCAGCGCTCCTTGGCCTCACGATTGACTCCACTCCGGTCGGAGAGTTAACCGATATGGGATGGCCGATCACCCCCGCAGGACTTTCTGGCATGTTGGTTCGCTGGCATAAGGAGTTCGGAGAGCGCCTTCCTCAAATCTTCATCACTGAGAACGGCTGTGCCTACCCGGATGGCCCAGATCAGAACGGCAAGATCAACGACCAGCGCCGTATCTCATACCTTGATAAGCACTTGAATGCTCTTCTTGACGCAATCGCTCAAGGTGTAAATATCGGCGGTTACTTCCAATGGTCTTTGCTCGACAATTTCGAGTGGTCCCTGGGCTACCAGAAGCGATTTGGAATTGTTCATGTGGATTACAACACACAGAAGAGAACGCCAAAAGAGTCAGCTCACTGGTACTCAGAGGTCATAAAGGCCAACGCCCTCTAAGCAAGCTCCAAGCCCGTTGTTATCAAATTGTTATTGATTTACGCCTATTTTTAGCCTTTCTTAGGCTGCTCTGACTAGGTCATGCGGGCACACGCCTCATACACTTTACCCACACCGCGGGAATCAATCTTCATGGGGAGGTTGGACCGCGATAACCCCTTAAGGAATATATATGTCGATTAGCAAAAAAGGTTTGCTTGCTGGCGTAGCCACAGCAACCGTTGCGCTTGTTGCAACATTTGTTGCACCTGCAGCTTATGCTGGAACTTCAGCAGCTGCTTGCGCAAACGTTGGTTCTGGTTATGCAGTTCAAAAGGGTAAGACTGTTGAAGTCTTCACATCTGTCGTTGGCGATGAACTTACTCGCTATGCAAAAGCTTCTGCAGACTTCACCGCTTGCACAGGCATCAAGATTAACTGGAATGGTTCAGATCAATTCGAAGCACAACTTCCAGTTCGTGTTGCTGGTGGAACCGCTCCAGATCTCGCACTCGTTCCACAACCAGGTTTGATCGCACAGATGGTTGCTACAGGCAAGGCTGTTCCAGCTCCTGCAGCAGTTACAAACAACATCAACCGTTTCTGGTCAAAGAGCTGGCGTAACCTAGGTTCTGTAAATGGAAAGTTCTATGCAGCACCTAACTCAGCTAACTTGAAGTCATTGGTTTGGTATTCACCAAAGCAATTCGCTAAGTACGGTTACACAGTTCCAACAACATGGAACGATATGTTCACACAATCAGACAAGATGGCTGCAGCTGGTCAAACAGCATGGTGCGGCGGTATCGGTTCTGGTGGAGCTACCGGATGGCCTGCAACTGACTGGCTAGAAGAGGTAGTTGTCCGCGAAGCTGGTGCAACTGTCTACAACAACTGGATCTCACACAAGGTGAAGTTCTCAGATGCTCCAATCATCCACGCTATGAACACAGTGTTGGGTTGGATGGGTAACTCCAAGTATGTCGGCAAGGTTTCAACCATTGCTACAACTTCATTCCAAGATGCAGTAACAGGTATCCCATCAGGTAAGTGCATGCAGCTACAACAAGCTTCATTCATCGCTGCTTCATTGCCTGCAGGTTCTGTTGTTTCACCAACTGGTGATGCATGGGTTTACTACCTCCCAGGAATCAACCCAGCTGTAACAACACCTGTTGAGGGTGGCGGCGAGTTCTACCTCGCATTCAACTCAAACAAGGCAACTGTTGAAGTTCAGACCTACCTCTCAACACCACAATGGGCTGTAAGCCGCATTAAGGCTGCTGGTTCAAACGGTGGTTGGTTGAGCGCTAACAGTGGCGTACCTGCTGCTACATACAGCAATCCTTTGGATGCTTTGTCAGCTAAGTACCTCTCTGATCCACACTCAACATTCGTATTCGACGCATCTGACGCTATGCCAGCTGCTGTTGGAAACGGTGCAGAATGGACAGGCTTCACAGATTGGTTCGCAAATGGAACCCCTGTGAAGACAGTTGCAGCGAAGATCGATGCAGCTTGGCCATCAGCAAGTAACTAATACATTAGTTAACTAGCTTGTTGCGGTAATGGCGGGGGCGCTAAGCCCCCGCCATTACTATTTGAGCGTTTCCCCGTTAATCTTGCGCACTATAGATAACATTGAATATCCGATCCTCAATAGACGAAAGAGAGTCCATGTCTACTTTCTGGAAAGATAATCTTCCCAAGTTGGGGCAGATGTCTGCGGCGATTGCGCTATTCCTCGCCGTACTTGCCGTCATCTTCTTTATTGCAGGTCGCGCAAATGGAAAGAAGCAACGTCCAATCGCAATCGTTGTATTTCTTGGACCCGCGCTCATCCTTCTTCTCTTTGGATTGCTCGGACCGGCAATCCGTACCTTCTTACTTAGCTTCAAGGGATCAGCCTCCAAGCACTGGGTTGGATTTAATAACTATCACTGGCTCTTCACTGATCCGAGCATGCGTATCGTGCTCCGCAACACCGTCTTTTGGATTCTTTTGACACCAATCGTCACAACTGCTCTTGGATTGCTCCTTGCGATTCTTCTGGACCGTATGCGCCGCGAATCCATAGCTAAGTCATTGATCTTCATGCCAATGGCAATCTCCTTCGTTGGAGCTTCCATTGTTTGGGAGTTTGTCTACAAGTTCGCTAACCCAGACCAACCACAAGTTGGATTGATGTCTTCCATCGCCCACCACTTGGGATTCGAACCACCAAACTGGCTCTTGACACAACCACTGAACACATTCCTATTGATGGTTGTATTTATCTGGTCGCAAACCGGCTTCGCAATGGTGATCCTCTCCGCTGCAATCAAGGCCGTCCCTGCAGACATTATGGAAGCTTCGGCTCTTGATGGTGCCCACGGTTGGCGCCTCTTCCGCGGAATCACCTTCCCAATGGTTCGCTCAACATTTATCGTGGTCTTGGCAACGATGGTGGTGGCAACTCTCAAACTATTCGACATCGTACGTGCTTCAACTGGTGGAAACTTCGGTACCTCAGTATTGGCGAACGAGATGTACTCCGAAACATTCATTCGGTATGACGCAGGTAGAGGCGCCGCTATGGCGATCGTTCTCTTTATCTTAGTTATTCCTGTCTTGGTTTATAACATTATCAATCTACGTCGGGAGCGGACAATCGCATGAGCCTCTTAACTCGAAATAAGGCGCCTAAACTCGCAGAGCACAATGCCGGTCGTAAACTCTTCGGCAGCCGTGCGGCGACAATCATTGTCTGGATTGTCGCGGTCGTCTGGACTATCCCAACGCTAGGGCTCTTTGCGACTTCATTCCGACCTAAAGTTGAAATCTCTGAAACTGGATGGTGGAATCTATTCCTACATCCACATTTCACCTTTGCCAACTACTCTGCAATCTTTAGCACAAGCACGGTAAGCGGTATTCCAAATGGAATCATGCCTTACGTCATTAACTCCTTTGTGATTACAATTCCAGCCGTAATTTTCCCGATCACAATTGCAACAATGGCTGCTTATTGCTTAGCGTGGGTTAAGTTCCGCGGAAGCGACTTAGTCTTCTACGGAATCTTCGCCCTTCAGATCGTTCCTATTCAGGTGGCATTGGTTCCATTGTTGAACCTCTTTACTGGCGGCGTCCACATTGGTTCATTTACCTTAGTTCCGGCACTTCATATCGCTGGAAAGTTCTTGGGTATCTGGGTACCTCACACAATGTTCGCATTGCCTCTAGCTATCTACTTGCTACACAACTTCATCTCATCGCTTCCACGCGATTTAATGGAGGCAGCTAATGTTGATGGCGCCAGCCACTTCACCGTCTTCCGCCGCATTGTTTTGCCACTCTCAGTGCCGGCGATTGCGGCTTTCACAATCTTCCAATTCTTATGGGTTTGGAATGACCTGCTCGTTGCGCTCACCTTCACCGGTGGCACTGAAGGCATTGATCCGCTCAACAACAAGTTGGCCGGTCTTGCTGGAACATGGGGAAGTCACTGGGAGCTATTAACCTCCAGCGCATTCATCACTATCTTGGTTCCGCTGGTCGTCTTCTTCTCACTCCAACGTTACTTCGTCCGTGGATTGCTCTCCGGCTCAGTTAAGTAATTAGTTCTGTAACCAGACGGTCGTGTTAGCTGCAATTGCTAACCGGCCGTCTTTTATTTCGCTTCCGTCCACAGATTGAAGAATAATTTTGCTGCCTGTCACCGCAAGATCAATGGTGTTCTCCGTTGTATTTACAACAACTTCAAGACCATGTTCCCGCGTAAAGTGCATAACTCCTTCAGGTGAATCAACCCACGTGATTAAACCCTCTCCGCCAAGTGCTGGATGGGAGTGACGCAACGCCAGACTCTTCTTATAGAGCGCCAGACTGCTTGATGAATCCTTAGCTTCCACATCCATCGAATATTGCGCCCAGTCCTTGGGTTGTGGCAACCATGGAGTACCGGTTCCATATCCATAATTTTCTGCATCGGATTTCCATGGAATTGGAACGCGACATTCATCGCGGCCTTTGTCGGTTCCACCACTGCGAATAAATGCTGGATCTTGGCGCGCAGCATCGGGAAGATCAGCGCTCGGAAGACCTAGCTCTTCACCTTGGTAGATGTAAACGCCTCCAGGAAGCGCATGTATCAACATTGCAAGAGCCCGAGCTTTACGTGCTCCACCGATGCGCGTCACAACGCGTGGGGTGTCGTGATTGTTTAGAACCCAGGTAGCTGGAGCCTTTACATCAACAAGTTCAGCGAGGGTGCGTTCAATGCTGGCGCGCATAGCAGCTGCATCCCAACCCAACATCATGAAGTTAAAATTAAAGACTTGATGTAGTTCGCCTTCACGAACATAACGCGCCGCTCGACTTGATGGATAGACAAATGCTTCTGCGACGGTCATCCGATCTCCGGTGTACTCATCAAGAATCGCACGCCACTTCTTATAGACCTCGTGGATACCTTCGCGATCGAAGAATGGAATGTCGCCTAGTAAGCCAGCACGCTCTTCCTCTGTTATCTCCAGAAAATCTAGGCGGAGCGCATCGACAAGGCGCTCTGGATCTCTATGATCGACCAAAATGTTCTCTTTAACCGAACCGTGAGCAACGTCGATTCGGAAGCCATCTACGCCTAAATCAAGCCAGAAGCGCAGTGTCTTTTCGAAATCTTCCATAACATCGGGGTTATCCCAATTGAGGTCGGGTTGGCTGGAATCAAAGAGATGTAGGTACCACTGACCATCTGGAATGCGAGTCCAGGCAGGACCTCTAAAGATTGAGATCCAGTTATTTGGTGGAATCTCGCCATTCTCGCCACGACCATCATAGAAGTGGAAGCGAGAACGAGCCGCTGAACCTCTCTCTGAAGCTAGTGCTTCCTGAAACCAGATGTGCTCTGACGAGAAGTGGTTCGGAACGATATCGGCGATGAATTTAATCCCATGGCTATGAGCAGCATCAATAAGTTCCTTGGCATCAGAGAGAGTTCCAAAGCGTGGATCTACATCGCGTGGATCGGCAACATCGTATCCACCATCTTTATTCGGGGATTTGTAGAACGGGCTCAACCAGATTGCATCAATGCCGAGATCTGCAAGATAGGGAAGACCTGCGATGACACCTTGGAGGTCACCTTCACCATCGCCATTGCTGTCCCGGAAGGAACGTGGATAGACCTGATAGATCGCGGCATCGCGCCACCATGCAGAAGAATTCATGTGGCAATCCTAGCCATCTGCATGAATAGATTAGGATTGAAGCATGAGCTTTGTTAAGCGCACCGAACTATCAATGTTTGATGGCCGCCAGATTTTCTACTTTGATAGAAATCCGGTTGAGCGAAGCGCAGTAGATTCTCGCCCCTTTGAGCCCCGTCCACTTCCTGGAGATATGCGGCAAGATTTGCTTACCGGTGAATGGGTGGCCATGGCGGCGCACCGCCAAAGTCGTGCCTTTCTTCCACCAAAAGAGTTCTGTCCGCTCTGCCCAACGAAAACTGATTTCGGAACTGAGATTGCTGACTCCACCTTTGAGGTAGTTGTCTTTGAAAATCGCTCCCCATCTTTCTCTGCTCCATCAAATGAACTTGCCGCCGATGTTATTCAGGCATCGGGCCGATGCGAAGTTGTCGTCTTCTCGGATCAACACGAGGGAAGTTTTGGAAGTTTAGAACTCGCCCAGATGCGTACAGTCTTGGCGGCGTGGATTGACCGCACCCGCGAGATCTCAAAGTTGGATTATGTCGAGCAAGTCTTCGTCTTTGAAAATCGCGGCGAGGAGGTTGGAGTTACCCTCAATCACCCTCACGGCCAGATTTATTCATATCCATT
>CANCUC010000045.1 GCA_947381255.1 Actinomycetota bacterium | reverse complement strand
AATGCAGGAGCAGCCGGTATCGGTTGGTTCGCAGTTAACAGCGTCTCTGGTGCATTTGCGCTCGCAGACCTCACCAAGATGAAGGTCATCGTCGCACTTGTAATCGTTGTTCTGATTCAGGTAATTATCGCCTTTATCGGACACAACTTGGTACAGACAGTTGAGAAGTATCTCTTCCCATACCTCGTCATCGTCTTTGGCGTTGCAGCAATTTATGCACTTAGCAAGGGTCATTTGAACCAGCATGCAAACGGTCACACACCTGGAGGCTTCTTGCTCCTAGTTGGTGCGTCTTACGGTTACGCCGCAGGTTGGAATCCATTCTCGGCTGACTTCGCGCGCTACCTTCCAGCATCAACCGATGCAAAGGCAGCTGGTCGTTTCGCTGGATTGGGTATCTTCGTTTCAGCAACTGTTCTTGAAATCGTTGGTGCAGCCGCAGTAACAGCTGGCCTCCATGGTTATGGTGCCAACACCAACCCAACTGGTGACTTCACACATTTGATGCCTACATTCCTCGGAAAGCTGGTCTTGCTTGGAATTGTTGGCGGATCTATCGCAGCTAACGTCTTGAATATCTACTCTGGTTCGATGTCATTCTTGACCATCGGTATCAAGCTCGGAAGCCATCAACGTCGCGCAATCTCCGCAGTGGTCTTTGGAATCCTAGGATTCCTTCTAGCACGCGCTGCGATCAACAACCCAGCTAACAATTACGAGAACTTCTTGCTCGTTATGTCGTACTGGATTGGACCATGGCTCGGCGTTGTTATCGCTGACAAGGTTCTTCGCAAAGGTGCATCAGTTGAAAAGTTGCTCTTCGCAGCTCGTGAAAATATCGCTGGACCTATCTCATTCGTAGTAGCCGGCTTTATCTCAATCTGGGGATTCTCTAATCAGTCTTACTACTCAGGTTACTTCGTTAAGAGACATCCAGGAATCGGCGATATCGCCTTCTTGATTGGCTTTGTTCTTGCATTCGCTATCTACTATGTAGCGGCTGGCAAGAAAGTGAAAGCAGAGAAGTAATTAATAAGTAATTACCAAGAAGTGTGAAGTGGGCGTCCTTCTGCATAACCCGATGCAGATTGGATGCCCACTACGCATTTATCGTGAAATTCATTGATAGTGGTTGCACCTGCATAGGTGAAAGATGAACGTACGCCAGCAATAATCTGATCAATAAGATCTTCTACGCCAGGGCGAGCAGGGTCGATATACATTCGGCTAGAGGAGATTCCCTCCTCGAAGATGCGCTTGCGAGCGCGATCAAAGGCACTCTCTTGTGAGGTACGTGCATTTACTGCGCGAGCAGAGGCCATACCAAAAGATTCCTTGTAGAGCTTTCCACTGGTATCGCGAATCAGATCTCCTGGACTCTCAAGAGTTCCTGCAAACCAGGAACCAATCATTACTTGAGATGCACCTGCGGCTAGAGCCAAAGCGACGTCGCGAGGATGACGGACTCCACCATCTGCCCAGACATGCTTGCCCATCGAGCGGGCCTGCGCAGCGCATTCAAGTACTGCAGAAAATTGTGGTCGACCAACACCTGTTTGCATTCTGGTTGTGCACATTGCACCAGGTCCAACGCCAACCTTGATGATGTCAGCGCCAGCTTCAATTAATTCTTTAGTGCCTTGAGCAGTAACGATATTTCCGGCGACGATTGGAACGCCAGGATTGAGTGCTTTAACGGCTTTGATTGCCTCAATCATCTTTGCTTGGTGGCCGTGCGCAGTGTCAATAACTAAACAATCTGATCCCGCAGCTAAGAGAGCCTTTGCTTTACCTGCCACATCGCCATTAATTCCAATTGCTGTTGCAACGCGGAGATGATTATTTGAATCAACTGCTGGACGATACAAGGTGGCACGAAGTGCCCCAGCCTTAGTCAGAATTCCAACTAAATCTCCATTTGAATTTGTGATCGCTGCGAAATCGCGGCGGCTCTCCTCTAAAGCTTCAAAGGCTTGGCGAGGTTCGACAGAATCTGGCAGGGTAGTGAAATCTGTATGCATGATCTGGCGAAGCTGGGTGAAACGATCTACGCGCTCTAAATCGCTCTGAGTAATTACGCCAACAGGCTTGGTCTTGTCCACAACAACCAGGACGCCGTGGGCGCGCTTTGTAATGAGATCGAGAGCGCTAGCAGCAGTCTCGGTACCCTCAAGAGTAGCTGGCGTCTCAAAGACTGTGTGGCGGGTCTTAACCCAGGCAATTACATCTGCAATTATTTCAAGTGGAATATCTTGTGGAATTACAACAAGTCCGCCGCGTCTTGCCACAGTCTCTGCCATGCGGCGACCTGCAATAGCAGTCATATTCGCAACAACTATTGGAAGTGTTGTGCCGGTGCCATCATCGGTTGATAAGTCAACGTCCATGCGACTGGCAACTTGGGTGTAATTAGGAACCATGAACACATCGTCGTAAGTGAGATCGTGTGTTTGGCCAGCGAGGGGGTTACTTAAGAAATGCACGTTGCCTAACTATACACCTGGCGGTATCGTTGAAGTATGTTCGGTATCGGCTTTGAGAAGCTACTTGTGCTCGCTATTTTGGCAGCTGTGCTCATCGGTCCTGATCGCCTGCCCCAATTTGCCGTAGACGCCGCTAAATTCATCCAAAGAATGCGTGGCTTAAGCCGCGAGGCGATGACCGAGTTCAAGAGCCAGCTTGGACCTGAGTATGCCAATTTAGATATTCAAGATCTCAATCCCAAGACCTTTATTGCAAACCATCTTGAGGATATTGCTAAGGACACTCAAAATATTGCAAAGAGTGCTGGGGCGGATTTATCTAAGATCAAAGAGCAGACCAAGATCGATCCCGATCTCCTCTAAATCTATATTTTCTGCTTCTTATCCAATCTTGAGTAGAGCGCGATAAGTAGGATTCCAAATCCAAAGATAATGGCAACTCCCAATAACCAGATAATAAATCCTTCAGAGGTTAAATCTAAGAACTTATATGGCCATTGCTGAATCGCAATCCCATGCAGCGTTGTGTAGGCGAGGTAGATAATCGGAATCTGCAAAATTGTCAGAGTGTTCTTAATGGCGATTACTCCACGAGGTCCCATGGTGATCCAGAGATAGTTATACATAACCGGTACAACCAGGTGCATGAGCGTTGAGGTTAACCAGTACCAACCCTTAGGCGGAAAGACAGGGAGAAGTACTGTGTTGTAAACCAAACCGGTGACGGTAATCATGATCAACCCGGTTGCAAAGAGATTCTTAAATGCCTTGAAATGGGTTTTATCTCTCCAGATACATATACCTAGGATGCCAACCAGAATATTTGACCAGATTGTGAAGTAGCTAAAGAAACCAACTATTCGCACCGGCGCAGTATCTTGATGGAAGAGCGTCTGATCCTTGATGAAAACTGGATCGATATTAAAGGCGGTGAGAATCAAGGAGAGGATTAGCCCGAAAAAAGCACAGAAGGCGAGCCATCCATATAACTGGCGGCTCACCTTCTCCATAAAATTTAGAAGATTAGTCTTTCTTGGACTTCTTCTCTTGCTTGGCTAGACGCTTCTCCTTGAGATTGAGCTTTGGCTCTTTCTTGGTGTTTGCGTTGCTCTTCTGTTCCTTATTTGCCATTTTCTACTCCTTCGTGATCTAGTCATAGGTTACCTGAAATTTCCAGAAGAAAGGCCCCGCAAGAATGATCTCGCGGGGCCTTTCTTAACTACTTTCTGCTTATTTGAATGTTGTCGCTAGCGCGCAGAGGACTCCTGAAATTGCAATCCAGGTAAACCAAGATCCTGCTGTGCGTTGACGCCACTCTTCAAGCGTTGGATCGAGCTTGGTGCGATAGCCTCGCAGAACCAAGCCAAGTGCAACGAATGCACCAACTAAGTAGTGGAACATATTTGCTCCAGCTACAAGGACCCAGTTAGAGGCATATGCGCCATTGAAGAATGGGCGACCATCTGCATCCTGTGCAACAAATGGCATATGAGCCATCTGGTGCCATTGGTAGTAACCGCCAACGAGGAGAGCCACTAGAGCGATGAGTGCGGTTATATTTCGAACCGCCTTGTTATATTCACCGATTCGATGTGCAATTCCTGCCACGATCAAGCCTGCGGCGGCAACCCAACCAGAAGCGGTGCTAAAGGAATGAACTCCCTTAGGTAGCCATGCCTGGTTGGTGTTGAGGTTACGTAGATAGAACCACGAGAAGATCATTCCAAAGAGGAATGCTCCATCGGCGACTATCAGAAGGCGAACGCCTAGACGCTCACGACGACCAACAGCCTCTGGTGAATCGTGATGAACGTGAAACTCGGTGTCATGCGCCATTTACTTTGCGCTCCTTCCATAGCCATATGGATCACTAGTTACAACCGGTGGGGTATCGAAGTTAACGAGTGGGACTGGATATGGAACAGTCCACTCGAGAGTCTTTGCGCCCCAAGGATTCATCGGTGCAATCTTTCCGCTGCGCCATGAATGAATAATTGACCAGAGCAGAACCAGCATTCCGAAGCCAACGCTGTAAGCACCTATCGTGCTAATCAAGTTAGCGTGCGCAAATAGGTGTGCATAGTCAGCTACGCGACGAGGTTGACCAGTAGCTCCAGCGACAAACATTCCTAGGAAGAGGACGTTAAATCCAATCTGGACGAACCAGAAGGAGATATAACCGCCACGCTCATTGAGCATGCGACCTGTCATCTTAGGGAACCAGTATGCGAGGCCACCGATTGCACCGGTGAGCGCAGCGCCCATCAGCGTGTAATGGAAGTGGGCAGTTACATACATCGAGCCGTGGAGATAGTTATCAGCAGGTACATCTGAGAGATAAATTCCGGTGATTCCACCGATTAAGAAATCCCAGATAAATGCATATACCGAGAGCATCGGCAGCTTCATCCATGGTCTACCGCGCCACATAGTTCCTACAAGTACCAGGAACAGCAATCCGGTAGGGACTGAGATGAACTCTGTAGTGACCATAAATGGGCCATTAAGAGAAGGCATCCAGCCAGCCATATACATATGGTGAGCCCAGACGAGTACAGATAAGCCAGCGATTCCCGCAAAGCCAGCGATAGCGGCGTTGTAGGAGAAGAGCGGCTTACGTACAAATACTGGAGCAATCTCCATAAGAGCAGCTACACCTGGAATCAAGATTACATAGACCTCAGGGTGACCCATGATCCAGAAGAGGTTGGCGTAGAGCCATCCGCTTCCACCTAGATTTGCATCGTAGAAGCTGGTGGCGATCGTACGATCCATAGCGGTTTGAATCATTGCAACCATGAAGGTTGGGAATGCTGGGATAGCAAGAGCCACAGAGATAGTTGCACCGATTACGAAGATTGGAACGCGGTTCCACTTCATCCCCTTTGCGCGCATCGCAACAACCGTGGTGGTGATGTTCATACCAGCGATAGCTGTCGAGAAAGCGAAGATGATGATGGTTGCAACGAATGCATTCATTCCAGGCCCAGCTTGATCGCTGAGAGGAGCATAAGCAGTCCAACCTGTTGGAATACCACCAAGGAACCACGCGCTGCAAAGCACTGGAACAGCGGTGAAAAGTACCCACCAGCTAAGTGCGTTGAGGCGAGGGAAGGCCATATCGGCAGCACCAATCATGATCGGCATGATGTAGTTACCGAATGGACCGGTCGCAACAATGATCATTGCAATAATCATTGTGATTCCATGGAGTCCAACGAGTGAGTTGTAAACAACCGGAGTAACGAAGTGCGAACCTGGCGTAGCCAAATTCGTACGAATCATCATTGCCATTGTTCCGCCGACTCCAAGGAGTGCCATTACGCCGACTAAATATTGAATACCCACAACTTTATGGTCGGTGCAATATTTAAAGTAGCGTGAAATGCCTTGTCCATCTCCTGCGAGATAGAGCTGCTCTTCATCTGTTAAATCTTTTCCAATCAACCAACGGAATGGCCCAATGAATGCACCGATTCCAATCAGGAAACCAATGCTCCAGGCAAACATCGACATCAAGAGAACTTTGTTGACGTTATGAGAGTCGGTCATGTCGCGACCGGCCTTCATGCCGTAATAGGTTCCCCAGCAAAAAATGATTCCGAGAACCATTCCAGTGCCCATGTTGAGTTTGGTAATCAAACTTTTCTGTGGGTTAGGAACTGGACGCGCGGACGCAGGTGCGTGTGAAAGGGTTGTCATTCTTGAACGCCTCCTGTTGCTTGAATAGATGAGACCCAGCTACTGAAATCAGCCGGAGTTTGTACTGCGCCATCTGTTTCCATATATGCGTGATACAAACCGCAAAGTTCGGCGCACTTAATATCAAGTGGACCAGTTGCAGTTGGATCAGCATGAGCGACAGTTGTTACAAGGCGGTTTGCATCAATCTTGACTCCGAGTTGAACCGGCCAGAACGAGTGGTTGACGTCGTCCGATGTGACGTTAAATGTCACCGGCTGATTAACAGGAATGTTAAGTGTGTGCGTATGAATGTTCTGTGCTGGGTAATAGAAGGACCAGGCCCACTGTGAACCAGTTACATCTACAACGAGTGATTTCGGTGCATCAGTTGCGGCCGCAATCGATTCGGTATTTAACGCAACAAGCCCCCACACAATCGCAACGATGCAGAACAGCACTGAGGTCGCTGTCCACACAATAACTACTGGAGTATTTGTGCGAATTGCAACGCCCTCCTCGGGAGGGTTATCTCCACGATGCATATTCATAAATGACTTGGTTGCAATTGCGAGCACAACACCAGCGATTGGAGCTGAAATCACAGTGAACCAAATCATGATGTCTTCATT
>CANCUC010000044.1 GCA_947381255.1 Actinomycetota bacterium | reverse complement strand
AAGGGTTAGCACTCGTATTTTTCATGTGAAATCACTGTGTCTTTTGCCAAGATTCAGGCATCAGATAGGGGAAATTCATGAGTGCTTTAGACCTTGCCAGATGGCAATTCGGTATCACTACCGTGTATCACTTCATCTTCGTTCCGATCACCATCGGATCTGGATTCCTAGTCGCGGGGCTACAAACCGCTTGGTACCGGACCAACAAAGATAAGTATCTAAGAGCGACCAAATTCTTTGGAAAGCTCTTCCTCATTAACTTTGCAATCGGTGTTGTCACAGGCATCGTGCAAGAGTTCCAATTCGGAATGAACTGGTCCTCTTACAGTCGCTTCGTTGGCGATATCTTCGGCGCACCTCTCGCGATGGAAGGCCTACTGGCCTTCTTCTTGGAGAGCACATTCCTTGGAATGTGGATCTTTGGTTGGGATCGACTTCCTAAGAAGTTGCACCTCGCTTCGATCTGGATTGCAGCAACTGGAACTTTGCTCTCCGCATACTTCATTCTTGCGGCTAACGCCTTCATGCAACATCCAGTTGGCTATGTACTCAATAGTGGACGTGGACGCGCTGAGCTGACGAGCATCGTCAAAGTTCTTACAAACTCCACTGCAGTTGCGGCTTTCTTCCACACAATTCCATCAGCCTTCCTTACCGCTGGTGCAATCTTCGCAGCGGTTGGCGCATGGATGCTCTTTCATAATAAGGATGCAGAAGTTGCAAAGCCAGCTCTCAAGATTGGCCTCATCACCGTCTTGATCTCATTTGTCTTTGTTGCAATTTCAGGAGATGCAACGGCTCGCCTGATGACCACCCAACAGCCAATGAAGATGGCTGCCGCAGAAGCTGTGTATGACACCAAGACAAACGTTCCATTCTCACTATTAACCGTGGGGACTTTGAATGGAAGTCATTCTGTATTCCAGATTGGCTTGCCTTCGGTCCTCTCCTTTATGGCAACAGGTAATGTCAATGGAACAGTTGAGGGTGTAAATAACCTAGAGAAGACCTACGAACAAAAGTACGGGGCTGGTAACTACACACCAAATATTCCATTTACTTATTGGAGCTTCAGATTGATGATTGGTTTTGGCGCACTTGCCGGATTGATCTCATTCTTAGCGCTCTGGTTTATCAGACAGGGTCGCTTCCCACGTAAGACGTGGTTTGTACGGAGCATGCTCGTACTTCCATTCCTACCAATATTGGGTAACTCATTCGGTTGGATCTTCACAGAGAGCGCACGCCAACCCTGGGTTGTCTTCGGTCTCTTTAAGACCTCTGATGGAGTAAGCCCTGGTGTGAGCGCAGCAAGCGTGCTCTTCACCATGGTCGTATTCACATTGCTCTATGGAGTACTAGCAGTCATTGAATTCGGACTCATCCTTCGTACCATCAAGGTTGGTCCAGAGAAGACAGTGACTCATACAGAAGACTCCAAGACACTCACGATGGCTTACTAGGAGGAAAACAAATGTCACTTAATTCATTCTGGTTCGTCACCATCGCTGTCCTCTGGATCGGCTACTTCATACTTGAAGGATTCGACTTCGGAGTTGGAATCTTGCTACCTGTCGTTGCAAAGAATCAGGCCGAGCGCCGAGCAGTACTCACAACGCTTGGACCACTATGGGATGGCAATGAAGTCTGGTTGCTCGTTGCAGGTGGTGCCACATTCGCGGCATTCCCTGAATGGTATGCAACGCTCTTCAGTGGCTTTTATCTACCGCTCTTCCTCATTCTCATCTCGCTCATCGTTCGCGGTGTGGCATTTGAATATCGCAGTAAGTACGGCAGCGAGAAATGGCGTGCCCGTTGGGATCTAGCAATCACGATCTCCAGTTTCTTGCCGGCTCTTCTCTGGGGTGTTGCATTTGCGAACATTGTTCGCGGAGTACCGCTTGAGAAGGTATCTGCTGGATATATTCAATATAGCGGCGGATTCTGGAACCTTCTCAATCCATATGCACTCCTCGGCGGACTCACCACACTTTCACTCTTCGTCTCCCACGGTGCCTTCTTCTTAGCACTTAAGACCGATGGTGAAATTCGAGTACGTGCAAACAAACTCGGCCAACGCGTTGGGCTAGTTACAGCTCTTCTTGCTGTGCTCTTCCTTGGATGGACAATGTTGGGACTCACCTCTAAGGGTGGCGTCATCGCAGGATCTGTCGTCGTGGTGGTTGCTTGGTTGACCGCTCTAGCTGCAAATGCGAAGGGTCGCGAAGGTTATGCCTTCCTATTCTCTGCCATTGCGACAGCTGCGGTTGTCATCACTCTCTTCACTGGTCTCTATCCAAATGTGATGCCAAACATCACTGCGGGTGGCCCAGGACTCACCATCTTCAACGCTTCAAGTACTCACTACACCTTGGGCGTAATGACCTGGGTTGCAGTGGTCTTAACCCCAATCGTCTTGCTCTACCAGGGCTGGTCTTATTGGGTCTTCCGCAAGCGGATCAATCCAAGCCAGATTTCTACCCCAGAAGCTGGAGTTTTGGATACCGTCCACTAGTGAAACCATTTGATCCACGGCTGCTTCGGTACTCTCGAAGCAGCCGTGGTTTTATTTTCACCCTGGTACTTATTGCGGTCCTAGGCGCCGTTGCAACTATTGGACAGGCGCTTCTACTCGTTGATTTAATCTGCAAATTCTTCCAACAGAAGCGTTCATTCTCCTCACTCACTCATGAGGTTATCGCTCTCGTTGGAGTCTTTGTCAGCCGAGCTCTTCTCGCCTATTTGAACGATCGTTTGGGAGCTCGCGCTAGTAGCAAGATGCGAAATGAACTGCGCACCGAGGTCATGCAGAAATCTCTCTCCAATGGCGGAAGTGATACCCAAAACTTAGGCACAGCAGGCTTGGCAGTACTCGTGACAAAGGGAATCAATAACCTCGACGGATACTTCGCCAAGTTCTTGCCTCAACTATTTATCGCAGTAGTCGTGCCGATTTCGGTCGGAGTAACTATTGCCTTTCGCGATTGGAAATCAGGAGCAATCATTTTGTTCACGCTCCCATTGATACCAATCTTCGGAATTCTGATTGGAAGATTTACCGCCAGCGCAACAGAGAAGAAATGGAAGACACTTGGCTTACTCGGTGGCTATTTTCTAGATCTCTTAAGTGGACTGACCACTCTTAAAGTTTATGGGCGTGAGAAATTACAATCACAAAAGCTTCGCGAGGTAGGAGAGAAATATCGTAAGGAGACGATGCAGGTTCTTCGCGTCTCTTTTCTCACATCACTCGCACTGGAATTGGTCGCAACTCTCTCCGTCGCACTCCTAGCGGTAACAATTGGTTTGCGGTTGGTGAACGGCTCAATGCCGCTGAGTGTTGGACTATTCGTGCTTGTGCTCGCGCCGGAGGTTTACTGGCCGATTCGACAGGTCTCCGCATATTTCCACTCGGCAACAGATGGCCTGGCTGCCTTCGAGCAGCTATTTACTATCCTCGAAAAGCCAGAATCAAATGGCGAAGTACTGATTAACTCGTTTTCACTTATTTCGTGGAGTGATCTGAAAGTAACCTTTCCGGGACGAAGCGATCTTCTTATTCCACGCGGCACCATCGAATCTGGCCGAATTCACGCATTGATTGGAGCCTCGGGTTCTGGAAAATCAACGCTCGCCTCGATATTACTCGGCTTCATTTCGCCAACCGCAGGTGAGGTAACTGTCACCACAGAATCTGGAATATATTCTTTGCAAGATTTAGATATCAAAGCATGGCGCGAATTAATTTCTTGGCAACCTCAGGAGCCAAAATTTCCAATCGGTAGCGTTGCGGAGATATTAAGACATGCTTCGCCGAACGCTTCAGAGAAGGAACTCATTGCCTCTTTACGCGAAGTGGATCTCATGGTCGGAGATCTGCCAGATGGCCTAGATACCTCGCTTGGAACAGTTCGCCAGAAACTTTCTATTGGTCAGATGCGAAAGATTGCACTTGCCAGAGCGCTTCTCAAGGAATCAGCGCTCGTAATCCTTGATGAACCGACTGCTTCAGTTGACGACATTTCCGAGGAAACTATCGCGCGAGTGCTTCAAGAGCGCGCGGCATCGGGCACCACCATCCTTCTTATTTCACACCGTGAATTTCTGATTGGGGCTTCAGCGTCGGTAACCCTCTTAGGAGCGCAACGATGAGAAACCTCGTTCGCCTCTTTAAAGCTCAGCGCGGAGAGATGTTCGCCGCCGTATTTCTCGGTGGTGCCTCACTCGGAGCTGCGGTGGGATTGCTTGCCACAAGCGCTTGGCTCATCTCAATGGCATCCACCAAGCCTCCCGTTCTAGTGCTGGAAGTCGCCATTGTGAGCGTGCGCTTCTTCGGTCTTTCTCGTGGTGCGCTGAAATATGCCAGCAGAATCTTGGAACATAACAGTGCTCTCAAAATTCAAACCGCTTTACGCGTGAGGATCTATGAAAGATTCAGCCGTCTTCTTCCATCCGATTTTGCCGATCTACACCGCGGCAAGGTCCTCTCGCAGATTATGAATGATGTCGAATTGGCTCAGGATCTCTGGCTTCGTATCGCCTCGCCTTGGTTTGCTGCGCTCATCTCGGGAGTATCTGGAATCACGATTATCCACTGGCTACTTCCAAGCTGCGGGAAGGTAGTAGGGCTGCTCTTCCTTCTTGCTATGTTCTTAATTCCATTCTTGGCAACGCTCTCATCTAGCAAATCGAATACCCGAAAATTTGAGGGGGAACTCTTCGATCAAATTATGCAAATTTCGGAGTCAGCTCCAGAGTCACTGATATTCAATTATGGTGATGAACTCATGAATCATATTGAATCGGCTCAAGCGAAAATTGCGAAGGTTGAAGGGAAGAACGCAGAGCGGAGCGGTTTAGCCTCTGGCGCCTATTTTCTAATCCTTGGAACAACCGTCTCCATCTCGCTCTGGTTTGCGGCACGTGGAGTCTTTACACATCACCTTGCAGGAATTAATGTTGCTGTGATTGCACTTGTTCCACTAGCGATCTTCGATGGTATGACTCCACTACCTGCTGCATTCTCGCAATTTCGTCAGGTGTTGGGTGCTATTAACAACCTAGAGCCAATGTTAGTTGAGACGGCTGAATCAAAGGTTGTAAATTCATCGACACCTTCAGCTATCTCTCTGGAGTTGGTTGATCTTCATCCGCTTATCGAAGGCGCACAAACTCGAAGCATAAATGCTCTCATTACACCCGGTGATGTGCTTTTAATTACCGGTAGATCTGGAGCGGGTAAATCCTCGATCATCAATGCAATTCTTGGCTTCCTTCCATTTGAGGGAGAGGTTCTGCTTAATGGAAGAGATTTGGAGCCTGGAGATCAGCATCTCCTTACAACTCTCTTGCAAGATGATTACCTCTTTGGAACCTCTATCCGAGAAAACTTAAAGATTGGTAATCCCGAGGCAAGTGATGAGATTTTGTTTCAAGCGCTTAAACTTGTTGAGCTCGATGGTTTTGTGCGCGAACTTCCTGATGGCCTAGACACCATGGTCGGCCCACTTGGTTTGAACTTCTCCGGTGGGGAGAAGCAACGTTTGAAGTTAGCAAGAGTTCTCTTGCGTGAAACTCCTATAGTCATCCTCGATGAACCTTTCGAATTCTTAGATGCGCAGATGGTTGAACGGATTTCTCTCAACGTTCTCGGGGCTCTGCGCGATAAAGCTGTACTTGTAGTGAGTCATCTGAGCCTTCCAATTGCTGCGAAAGCCATAACTCTCTAATTCAGGCTAAAGTTTGTCGCATGACATCCAAGCGAACACTAGGTCCCTTTGAAATTACACCCGTTGGTTTAGGTTGCATGCCACTTTCAATGGCAACTGACCGAAATAAATGGATACTTGATGACCGCGAGCATGCAATTGGAGTAATCCATGCAGCTTTGGATGCTGGAGTTCAACTCTTAGATACAGCTGATATTTACGCCCCTGCATGGAATGCGATGGGCCATAACGAGCGAATTGTTGGAGAAGCTTTTAGAACATGGGGTGGCACCGAAGAGGCTAAGGCCAAGGTAGTGATTGCTACCAAGGGTGGAATCACCAGAGCTCCGGGAGATAACTGGTGGGGTGTACCGGGTAGAAACGCCTCTCAGCACTACCTCTATCGCGCAGTTGAAGCCTCGGCTGCCAAGATGGGATTGTCAAAGATTCCACTCTGGCAACATCACCGCCTTGATACCTCTATTACATTTGAAGAGCAGTTTGAGAACGTACTTTCTCTCAAAGAGCATGGCTATGTGGAGACAATCGGCCTTAGCAATGTAAATGCGGAGCAGTTGCGTAGAGCGATAAAGATTGGTGGAACACCTGAACAAGGTGGAGTCATCTCAGTGCAGAATGAATTTAGTCCTCGCTACCGATTGTCCGCCGATGTCATTGATATCTGCACGCAATACGGCATTGCCTTCTTGCCTTGGTCTCCACTTGGTGGAGGTTCTAATTTTGAAAAGATCGCGACTGGTGAATTTGGTGCATTTGATCGTATCGCAGCGGAAAAGGGTGTCTCCGCATACGCGATAACAATCGCTTGGCATCTCAATCAATTCCCAACATCGATTCCAATTCCTGGCGCATCAAAGGCCGCATCAATCTTAGATTCGCTCAGTGGCGCCTCAATTGAATTAAGCGCGCAAGAAATTGCAGAACTTAACGCTAGTTGTCCTACAGATGGTCCTATTCAGAGTGAATTGGTAGATCAGCCACCGTTCCGAGATTAATTACTCGGTTGGGTATTTAACGCCAATCTGTGCGCGGAGCCCATCCATAACCTCCATGATACGAACTGATTCGCTTACGCTGAGTACTGGACTCTCCGCTAA
>CANCUC010000043.1 GCA_947381255.1 Actinomycetota bacterium | reverse complement strand
TAGACTCTTTGTAACAATAAAGTAATGCCCGATTTGTGGCGATAAGTCTTGATGTGTCCGCAACCTGCAGGTAGCCTTCACTCCTCCCTGTCCCGGGACAAAGAAAACAGGAAGGTAACAATGACAAAACTTACTCGCGTAGTTAGTGTCGTTGCCGCCGCTTCCATGGTTGCTACTGCATTCGTTGCAGCAGCAGTTCCATCACAAGCAGCAGCATCAAAGACACTTGTAATCGCAACTGACGTACCTCTTCAGGGTTCTTCATTCGATTCAAATGACTCAACCAACAAGGCGATCGCTCTGTACCTCAAGTCGATCGGCGGCAAGGTTGGCAAGTATTCAATCACTCTTAAGTACTACGACGATGCAACAGCTACAGCTGGTGCATGGGATGCTGGTAAGTGTGCACAGAATGCACAACAGCACGTTGCAAATAAGGCAGAAATTGCCGTTATCGGTACATACAACTCAGGTTGCGCAAAGATTGAGGTTCCAATTCTGAACCAAGATCCAAAGGGCCCAATGTTGATGGTTTCTCAGGCAAACACCAACCCAGGACTTACAAAGTCTTGGAACCCAGGTGAGCCAGATGTTTACTACCCAACAGGTGTTCGTAACTACGCTCGCGTATGTACAACAGATGACAACCAAGGTTCAGCAGCTGCTCAGTTCGCTAAGTCAATTGGCGTAAAGAGCGTTTATGTTTTGAACGATACTCAGACCTACGGTCAAGGTGTTGCTCAGGCATTCACAACAGAAGCTAAGAAGCAGGGTCTAACTGTTCTCTCAAGCGGACCTGCTGGTCAAGGTTGGGATGCAACACAGAGCGATTACACCGCTCTCTTCCAGAAGATCGCTCCATTGAACCCAGACTTGGTCTACTTCGGTGGTATCTACGACAACAACGGCGGCCAGCTCCTCAAGGATAAGGTTGCAGTTCTCGGAGATAACACAAAGGTTAAGTTGATGGCTCCGGATGGATTCACTGGTTACCCACAATTCAACTCAGATCCAAATGCTGCTGGTGCGTACCTCACATTCGCTGGTCTCTCTAACGAGCTTCTCGTTAAGGGTGCTCCAAACGGTGCTGGTGCAAAGTTCTTGGCTCTTTACAAGAAGACCTACAAGAAGGCTCCAGTTGGCTCATACCCAATCTACGGCGTGGCTGCTCTCCAAGTTATCTTGGCTGCAATCGCAAAGTCAGATGGAACACGTAAGGGTGTAACAGAGGCTGTATTCAGCGGCACTGGAGTAACAGTTCCAGCTGCTTCATCAGTTCTTGGTAAGGCTCTCCACATCAGCACATTGACTGGAGACACCACAGCTAAGGACATCACCGTCGAGCAAATCGTTGGTGGACAAGAGACAACTCTGAAGGCTTGGACCGTTAAGTAGTAGAACTCGTTCTACATTCATACTTATACGTTCACTAGCTAAGTAATTAGATGGGGCTTGTTTACAGGCCCCATCTAATTCTGTAATAACCCGTATCCATCTAGAGGAGAACAACGTGGCAGGCGTTACCTACAAGACTCGCCAATTACGTCGACGATATGTCGAGAGATCGTTTGCGACGATCGCAGTAGCCGGAGGTTCATTCTGGCTCCTTATTAATTTAATTAAATCGCCCTCACAATTTACCGAGGTAACTTTTACAGGGCTCAGTAATGGAATCTTGTATGCGCTTATTGCGCTCGGATACACACTGGTTTATGGAATCATCGAGCTGATCAACTTCGCTCACGGTGATCTATTTATGTTAGGCGGATTATTCTCCGCACACTTCATCACCCTTTGGTTTAATCAGAATCATCCGACCGGAGCTGGATATGGAGTACTCCTCCTCTGCTTGGTAGCGGTGATGGCTTTCTGCGGAATCATCAACGTGGGTATTGAGCGCTTTGCTTATCGTCGCCTGCGTCGCGCCCCGAAGCTTGCGCCTTTGATTACCGCCGTTGGAATGTCATTCATCATTCAATTCGTTGGTCTTCGTTGGAACGGTTCTGGTCAGAAGACCTGGCCAAGCTTGCTCCCAGCAGGAAATCTTAAATTCCTCGGAGTGCGACTCCCATATACAACCCTCATCTCATTTATTGTGACGATTCCAGTGCTCTTAGCACTCACTTATATCGTTACTCAGACCAAGCAGGGCAAGGCGATGCGTGCTACCGCACAAGATCAAGATGCATCTCGCCTCATGGGTATTAACGTTAACCGCACAATCTCCTTCACCTTCGGACTGGGTGGCGCCCTCGCTGGCGCAGCTGGTCTGCTCTTTGAACAGACTCGCGGATTGACTACCTACAACCTTGGCTACCAATTAGGACTCATCGCTTTCACCGCCGCAGTTATGGGCGGAATTGGAAATCTTCAAGGCGCAGTTCTTGGTGCAGTAATTATCGGACTCATCCAAGGTTGGAACGATGGTTTGCCAATTGGTCTTGGCCAACAATGGTCTAACACGGTCGTGTTCTCGATCTTGATTTTGCTTATGGTCTTTAAGCCGACTGGTTTGCTCGGTAAGCCAATGACGGAGAAGGTGTAAAAATGGCCCTCATTACTCGTAAGAAGAAATCTTCCAAGAAGCAGAGAGCTCCTTTCTCTCAACGTACCTGGTCGCTAGGTTTCCTTGGTCTAGCAGTCGCCATCTATATCTTCTATACCTACATCGTCCCTCACACTTCAGATGGATTCCAGAGCCAGATCCAAACTTGGTTCCCACCTTCATCTTTAAATGAGGCACTGGTCTGGGTAATTGCCGCACTTGGACTCAACATCGTGGTCGGTTATGCCGGTCTTCTCGATTTGGGCTTTGTGGCCTTCTGGGCAATCGGTGGATACACCGCGGGCTGGTTTATGTCCGGCTTCTTCAACCAGTGGCATATTCACTTCGGTTCTGAAGTTGCCAAGGTAATTCCTGGAGTCCACCTTTCATTCTGGGCAGTTCTCTTGATCGGTGCGGTCATCTGTGCCTTCTTCGGTATCTTGATTGGTGCACCAACTCTCCGCCTGAAGAGCGATTACCTCGCGATTGTGACCCTTGGTTTTGGTGAAATCATTCCTCAGATCTTCGTTAACGGTGAAGATATTCATGGATTTAACCTCTCCAATGGAACAAAGGGAATCTCACCTGTAGATAGCATTGGAATCTTTGGCAAGCGCCTTGGACCATTCGACCTTAACTACAAATACATGATCTTCGTTGCAATGGCAGCAGTCATGGTCTTTATCTCACTTCGCTTGCGTAGTGGTCGCCTTGGTCGTGCTTGGCTTGCGATTCGTGAAGATGAACTAGCTGCAAGCATGATGGGTATTCCATTGATGCGTACCAAGCTTGCTGCATACGCAGTTGGCGCAATCTCAGGTGGCTTGGCTGGTGTTGCTTATGCCACTCACGTCAACGGTATCTTCGCTGAGCGCTTCCAGTTCTCCATCTCCATCATCCTTCTTGCGATGGTTGTTCTTGGCGGAATGGGAAATGTTTGGGGAGTCATTGTCGGAGCGCTACTCATCGCTTGGGTGAACTCAACAGGACTTCCTGCAGCTGGAGATAAGTTCAATAGCGTTTTCAACACTCACATTAACTTCCCGTCATACACCTTCTTGATCTTCGGTGGATTGCTCATCTTGATGATGCTCTTCCGTCGTGAAGGTATCTTGCCTGAATCCAGACTAAAACTGATCATGCATGAGACAGATGATGAGAGCGGCAATGAACAACCACATGATGAGATTAGCGAAGAGGAGGATTTGTAATGGCGCTAGATTCCGCACCAGTTCTCGAAGCGAAAAACATCTCAGTTGAATTCGGTGGCCTAAAGGCCGTTGATGATGTCTCTTTCGTAATTCCAGATCGCAGTGTTGTTAGTCTGATCGGTCCTAACGGTGCCGGAAAGACGACATTCTTCAACGTGCTCACTGGTCTGTACAAGCCAACTTCAGGATTCGTTATTTACAATAATGAAGATATCACCGGAATTGTTCCGCACAAGATCGCTGAAAAAGGCGTAGCGCGTACCTTCCAGAACATTCGCCTCTTCGGTCTTATGACCGCGGAAGAGAATGTCATGGTTGCAATGCACTCACACCTCAAGGCGGGCATTGTCAGCACCATCATCGGAAGCCCACAACAACGTAGAGAAGAGAGAGAGGCTCGCGAAGAGGCTCGCGCTCTCCTTGAATTCGTTGGAATTGGCAAGACGGCGGGGGAGTTTGCACGCAACCTTTCTTATGGTGATCAACGTCGCCTAGAGGTAGCTCGCGCACTCGCTCTACGTCCGAAGGTTCTCCTTCTCGATGAGCCAACTGCTGGTATGAACCCACAAGAGTCTGCAGTCTTCGTTGACTTCGTCTATAAGGTTCGCGACGAGAAGAATCTTGCGATTCTCTTGATTGAGCACGATATGTCTGTGGTTATGAAGGTCTCTGAGCGAATCACAGTTCTCGATCGTGGAACCAAGATTGCTGAAGGTTCACCTGCCGATATCAAGTCCAACCCTCGCGTGATCGAGGCCTATCTCGGTAAATCTGCGGAGGTTCACTAATGCTTAAAGTAGAAAATGTAGAAGTTGCTTACGGCAACATCAAAGCCATTAAGGGAATCTCTCTTGAAGTTAATAAGGGCGAGATTGTGACCTTGATTGGTTCAAATGGAGCCGGAAAATCAACAACTCTTCGGGCTATCTCAGGTCTCCTCAAGTTGAAGTCAGGTTCGATCACCTTTGAAGGTAATCGCATTGATGGCAAAGAGGGACACGAGATTGTTGCCAAGGGAATCTGCCAATCTCCTGAGGGTCGTCGCATCTTCCCTCGCATGAGCGTCTCTGAAAATCTTGACCTCGGCGCATTCTTGCGCAATGACAAGGATGGAATTGCCGAAGATCGCGAACGCGTTCTTGAACTCTTCCCCCGCCTTGCCGAGAGAATCAATCAGAAAGCCGGAACTATGAGTGGCGGAGAGCAGCAGATGCTTGCCGTTGGTCGTGCCTTGATGGGTAAGCCATCTCTTCTCTTGCTTGATGAACCTTCCATGGGATTAGCACCAGTTCTTGTAGACATGATCTTTGAAACTATTACAAAGATCAATGAACAGGGAACCACAATCCTCTTGGTAGAACAGAATGCTCTTGCAGCGTTGAGCGTTGCTCATCGCGCCTATGTTTTAGAGTCTGGAAATATCAAGCTGAGCGGAAATGCGAAGGACTTGATTTCTGATCCAGAGGTAACAAAGGCCTATCTGGGCGGTTAATAAGTATCAGTCACTTAAGATGAGGCTGGTGATGCGCGCCGTACAGGTTCGCTCGCCGGCCTCATTTCTTATTACGATCTCATAGCAAGCCAGGGTGCGACCGCAAGAAACCGGTGTCGCAACTCCAGTGACAATGCCGCTTCGAGCGGGCTTATGGTGCGTTGCATTGATATCAACGCCAACGGTGCGCTTATTGCCCCCGGCATGTAACCAAGCACCGAGAGAGCCGAGAAGTTCGGCGAGAACAACATTCGCCCCACCATGAAGCAATCCAAAGGCTTGGGTATTTCCTTCAACGGGCATAGTTCCAACGATGCGCTCGGGGGAAGCTTCAATAATTTCAATGCCCATCTTGTGGTCGAGAGCTCCAATGCCTCGTTCCTGGATCATCTTTAAATAGTCGCTCATGTTGCAATCTTAACGCCGCGAGGTGAAATCCACTCTAGAATCCTGCAAATGAAGAGATTGCTACTGATCGATGGCCACTCAATGGCGTACCGGGCTTTCTACGCCCTGCCCGTCGAGAACTTCCGAAGCAGCAAAGGCCAGGCAACAAATGCGATCTACGGTTTCGGCTCGATGCTCACCAATTTGATTGCGCAGGAGAAGCCAACTCATATCGCTGTCGCCTTTGACGTCTCAAGAAAGACATTTCGCACCGAGATGTTTCCGGAGTACAAGGCGACTCGTGCTGCCACGCCGGATGAGTTCCGATCTCAAATGTCATATATCAACGAGCTAGTAAATGCTCTAGGCATAAATCAATTCGCCATCGAAGGCTTTGAAGCAGATGACATTTTGGCCACTCTTTCAACGCGAGCAGTTGCCGATGGCTTCGAAGTACTCATCTGCTCGGGCGATCGTGATTCCTTTCAACTCGTAACCTCTGACGTCACTGTCTTGTATCCGAAGAAGGGTGTTACCGAGATGAATCGGATGACCCCGGAGGCGGTCTTTGAGAAATATGGTTTAACGCCTACGCAATACCCGGACTTTGCGGCGCTCCGCGGGGATCCAAGTGACAATCTTCCATCAGTACCGGGTGTGGGGGAGAAGACTGCCACTAAGTGGATCGCAGATTTTGGATCGCTCAAGGAACTTACCGAGGCGATTGATTCGATTCCGGGTAAGGCGGGTGATTCACTGCGCGCAAATATCTCCTCTGTGCTTTTGAATCGAGAGTTGACTGCACTTCGCCACGATTTAGCGATTGATACCACTATTGAAGAGCTAGCGTGGATCGGCGCAGATCTCATCAAAGTTGATAACTTGCTTGGCAATTTAGAGATCAAGGCACTTAAAGAACGAATTCATGCGATGGGTGGCAAGAGCGAGAAGGTAGTAGCGAGCCGTGAGCGCGGTCCGGTCGAAACAATCTCTTCGGCTGCTCTCGACTCAAAATTAAAGGGTCGCTCCGAGGCGATTGCCCTCTTTGCTCCACAAGGGTTGCAAGGGGAGACATTTGCTATCGCTCTCTCTGCATCGGAGATTTATCTCGTCGAGGGAGTACCTGGTACATGGGCTCTCGATGCATCACTTCCTAAGTGGGTGCATGGCGCGCGATCTTTGCTCCGAACCGATGATGTAGCGGGCATCGAATTCGATACCGAACTAGCTGCCTATCTGATCAACCCGGGTGGTCGCAATTTGGAGCTCACCGATCTGGC